>NZ_JBMBTE010000045.1:0-40817 GCF_048897285.1 Rhodococcus sp. O3 | reverse complement strand
GGACGCGGCGGTCCCGCCGGAGCGGGTCGGTGCGTACCTGCGCGAATTCGAGTCGTTGCTCGCGGGGTACGGGATCACCGGGTATCCGTACGGTCATTTCGCCGACGGCTGTCTGCACATCCGGCTGGACATTCCGCTCGAGGTTCCCGGGTTGCTGCGGGAATTCCTTTTCGCGGCAGGGCAACTCGTCGCGTCGTACGGAGGGTCGATGTCGGGGGAGCACGGCGACGGCCGCGCCCGCAGCGAACTGCTGCCCCTGATGTATTCGCCTGCGGCGCTCCGGTTGTTCGGCGCGGTGAAGACCGTGTTCGATCCCGACAACATCCTCAACCCGGGAGTGCTCGTCGACCCGGCGCCGGTTGATCGTGATCTGAGAGTTCCTGCCGCACAGATCATCCGGAAGGATCTGGCGTTCCGGTACGAGGACGACGGCGGTGACTTCACCCGGGCTGTGCACCGCTGCACCGGCGTCGGCAAGTGTCGCGCCGACACGACCGCGACCGGCGGGGTGATGTGCCCGTCCTATCTGGCGACGCGCGAGGAGAAGGACTCCACTCGCGGGCGGGCGCGGGCGCTGCAGGAGATGCTCAACGGCGGTCTGGTCACCGATTCGTGGCGCTCCCGCGAGGTGCACGAGGCGCTCGATCTGTGCCTGTCCTGCAAGGGTTGTGCCTCCGACTGTCCCACCGGCGTCGACATGGCTACGTGGAAATCCGAAGTGCTGTACCAGACTTACCGGAACCGTCCGCGCCCGGCCGCTCACTACTCGCTGGGGCGATTGCCGCGCTGGGCGGCGTGGGCGAGCCACGCCCCGCGTCTGGTCAACGCCGTCGCGGGGATGCCCGGGGTCGCGGCTGCCGGACTGACGGTCGCCGGACTGGATCGGCGGCGCAGCGTCCCGCGGTTCGCGACACGCACGTTCCGGCGCTGGTTCGCCGACAGCGCGGCCTCGCGGTCGCGGACGGGCGATCCGGTGCTGTTGTTCGTCGACACCTTCACCGACTACTTCACTCCCGACGTCGGCATCGCCGCCGTGCAGGTGCTCGAGTCGGCCGGATTCCGGGTGTGTGTCACCGAGCGGCAGCAGTGCTGCGGTCTCACCTGGATCACCACCGGACAGCTCGACGCTGCACGAAAAATACTGGGCCGCACAGTCTCCGAGCTGTTCCGCATTGGGGTGCCGATCGTGGGGCTCGAACCGTCGTGCACCGCCGTCCTGAGATCGGACACCGTGGATCTGCTCGGGTCGCAGTCGGCGCGGACCGTCGCACGGTCCACGGTGACGCTGGCCGAACTGCTCGCCGACCGGCCGCTGCCGTCGCTAGCCGGCACCACCGTCGTCGCGCAGCCGCACTGCCACCACCACGCCGTGATGGGCTGGGACACCGACGCCGACCTGCTGCGGCACGCCGGCGCGGACGTGTCCCGGATCGGCGGATGTTGCGGTCTCGCAGGGAACTTCGGTGTCGAGCGCGGCCACTACGAGGTGTCCGTCGCGGTCGCCGGGCACCAGCTTCTCCCGGCGGTCGAGGCGGCGGCCGACGACCATGTCGTCCTCGCCGACGGCTACTCGTGCCGCACCCAGATCGCCGATCTCACCGATCGTCGCGGGATGCACCTGGCCGAACTCCTCGCCTCCCGCCTCCCCGCCCCGCCCGGGTGACGGGAAGCGATACTCGGGCGGCCAGGGCGAACGGTCCCGTCACCCGGGGCGGTGGCGGCCGGTGCGGGGCACGAAGTTCACGGGGCGCCGAGTCCGGCGATCGGTTACCGGCGCAACACGGCCTCGGCGCGGGACGTACCGCACGGGTCGCGGTCCGAGTTCGTAGGGGATCTGTAGGATTTGGCGGGTCTTGGCGTCGATGTCACAGTTGCCCGACGCCACCGAATGCAGGATGCCGTTGTAGACGAGGTCCCAGAGGTCGGGGTTGGCCTGGATCTGCGCGAGCGACAAACTGCGTAGCTCGTTGCCGTGTGTGTCGCCGAAGGAGAGGGATCGGATGCCCCTGCCGACGTAGACGCGAATACGAGTGAGGTGGTAGGTGTCGACCCACGAATTCTGCTTCTGCACCCAGGAGGCTCCGGCCGCGGTCCAGCGATCGCCCGTGAAGTACATGAACCAGGAAGAGACTCCCATGATTGCCCAATAGCCCCACCAGGACATCCATTCCAAGCCCAGGTTCTGCGCGGTGCCGTACAACGCCAGTACTGCGACCATCACTACGACCCCGCCGAACCGGTCGAAGAACCTCGGCTGAGCGCACTCGAGCATCGGCCCGAACTCGGCGGGTGGTGGGGCAGGTCGAGTGCGTGGCAAGCGGTCGCTGGGAGTGTTCGGGCGTTGATGCCCCACCCGTGGCGCGCGAGGAGGCCGGGGTTGGCCGGTGACCGGGTCGGGCATCGGCGGCAGCTCGATGCCGGAGTGAGGGGCGTTCACCAGAGTCGTCTTCTGTCGGCACGCTTTCCGGTGGGGCGGGGGCCGAGTTCGTAGGGAATCTGCAGGATTTGGCGGGTCTTGGCGTCGATGTCGCAGTTGCCGGATGCGATGGAGTGGAGGATGCCGTTGTAGACGAGGTCCCAGAGGTCGGGGTTGCCTTGGATCTCACTGATTTTGAACGAATGGATTTCGTTGCCGTGCTCGTCACGCAGACGCAGGACGCGGTTGGTTCCGTCAGCAGAGAAGCGGATGCGGGTGAGGCGATAGGTGTCGACCCAACTGCTGCGCCACTGGACCCAGGTGGCGCCGGCTGCGGTCCAATGATTCCTGGTGGCACGGAACATTATCCAGGATCCGACGATGAGAAGTGCCCAGTACCACCACCAGTGGAGCCATTCGAATCCACCGGTTCGAACGATCGCGAACACGACGAGTATTCCCGCCAGTGCTGCGGCCGCACCGTATTGAAGGCGGACGCTCGGTTGGATCCACTCGAGCATGGGTCCGTGGCCGCTGGGCAATGGGGGCGGATTGTGGGGTTGACGGTCCTGCGGTGTCTGCTCCTTTCCCTGATGGATTCGGGGTGCGCGGGGTGGACGAGGTTCGCCGGTTGCCGCGTCGGGGATCGGGGGCAGATCGGATGTGTGCATTTTGTGGTCCTCAGAAGAGATTGCCGACCCAGCGTGCCGCTGAGCCGGCGGCGCCGGAGATGTCGTCCCAGTGTTCGATCACTTCACCGACTCCGAACGCGACGCCGACGCCGGCCCCTACGGCAAGCAGTGTGACGGGCCCGCCAGCCGCACTGGCGAGGATCAATTCCGTTGCGACGGTTCCCGCGACGAATCCTCCGACATCCTTGGCGACGGCTTTGATCGCTGCGTCGCTGTCTTCAGCGTGGTAGACGTCGAATCCTGTTTGGCCGATGGTCAAGAGCAGGCCTGCTCCCGGAACCTTCGATCCGAACTTGGCGAGTGCTGAACCCTCGGTGAAAACTACATCCAAGTTTGTACCGAGAGCGTTGACGAGGCGATTGCCGCCAAGCCCCGCGAGCAGCCGAGAGTTCTCTGCGGCAAAGCGGGCGGCGTCGTCCGCGCCACCCTGGAATGCTCGCATTGCCCTGGCTGCGGCCGCTTCCGGATACGGATCGCCCAGACGAGCAGCTTCCGCGGCGAGTTCACCGAACCGGGACACCAGCGATGCCTGTTTGGCTGCGATCGGTCCCCACTTGGACAATTCGTTGACTGCGGTTCCGATGTATCCGGTGACGACGAACGCCAGGAGCCAACCCCACTGCGCCTCGGCGTCCTTCAGGATCGTGGTCGGGCCGCGGAGCGCCTCCGCGAACCTGCTGTGCGCTGCGCCCTCGATTTCGCGACCTTCGGCAACGAGCTCGAGCGCGGCGTTGTATGCCGCCACCTGACGGGCGCGAAGGACCTGCGGTGCAAGGTCGTACGAATTCGGATCGATCTCGATCGGTTCACCGATACCGATCCCGAACTCCACGGGCAGACCGGCTTCCGCCGCAGTCGTTTCGGCCTGCGTCATGCGGGCGCGAGCGGTGACGAGCTGGTCGGCGAAGGTGCGCAGGGCGGTGGCGATCGTGTCGGATTGGTCGGCGACCTCGGTGGTCCCGGAGATGATGCTGTCCAGGCGTCGTCGGAATTCGTCGCCGGTGGTGCCGATGAACTCGTGTTCCGACTCGGTGCGACCCGCGCGAGCCGACGCCAGTTGCCGGTTCACGCCGGCAGCGAGCGCGGCGAGAGAGTCGGCGCAGATGTAGCACGTCGCGGGGTCGCCGAAGACCCGGGTATCGATGCTCACCGCTGACCGCCCTGGGCGATGTTCTGCGTGTTCTGTGCTTCGAGTTCCTGGTAGTCGCGCAGATCGTTTTGGGTGAGATCGGCTGCGTTGGCCAGCGACCGCACGGCCAGATCCAGCGCGCATGCGAGCGCGCCCAGGGATTCCGCGAGCAGCGCGGTGGATGCTCCGGCGTCGGGCAGATCGGCACTCTCGGAGCCGAGTTCGTTGAGCCCGTCGGCTCCGGTGGCCAGGTTCCTCGCCACCGCGTTGAGATCCCCGATTTCGATGCTCACGAGGTTTCCGCCCGTCCGAGCGGGTCGCGCAGCCAGCTGCGTGGCTGCGTGTACTCGTCTTCCGACGGGGGAGGCGGTGGTGGTGGCTGTTTGCCGTCGAGGAGGACGACGTCGTAGCCGGTGGTGCGATGGATTTGCTGCAACCCGGCGCTGTCGACGCCCATCCACGCCTGCCGGGGGCCGCAGCAGCGGGTCAGTTCCGGGAGCGAGGTGTACGCGGGCAACGCCAATCGGCCGTCGGGCAGTGATCGCATCTCCAGCTGAACCTGCCCTGAACCGTCACGCCGACGGGTCGGTACGAACAGAATTTCCCCCATCGAATCCCCCGATTCCGCCGCACCCCCGTACGACCCGCCCGGGACGATACCGCAACCGCGATGAGTTTCCGTGCGCTGCCCGGTCTGTACACGCGACCGTACTGATGCGACCTCAGGAGACCATCATGACCTCGACTTCTACGTTCACGAGCACCGCCGCCGCCGATGCTGCGCCGTCGAAAGGCGCCCGGATCGCCGGGCTGATCGTCAGCGGACTCGTCGTGCTGTTCCTGCTCTTCGACTCGGTGATCCACGTGCTCAACACGTCCCAGGTGCAGGAGGCCATGGCCGACCTGGGATTCGATCCGAGCCTCAACCGCGTGTTCGGCATCGTGCTGCTCGTGTGCCTGATCGCGTACGTGGTTCCGGCGACCTCGATCCTCGGTGCCGTGCTGCTCACCGGCTATCTCGGTGGCGCGGTCGCGACGAATCTGCTCACCGAGCAGCCGATCGTGAGCACCACCCTGTTCCCGATCTACACCGGCATCTTCGTGTGGGGCGGCCTGTGGCTGCGCGATCTCCGGGTCCGGCGGATCATGCCGATCCGGCGCGGGTGACCACGACGAACGGGCCGACCTCGCTCACCGTGAAACGCGGATCGTCGAACAGCGCCTTCGGGAACGTCACCGTGTAGCGACGCACGTTCGGGTCGTTCGGGTACACGTCTTCGGCCAGTCGGAGCGTGTACCCTTCGGCGCTCTGCCGGAACACCACCGCGTCGGGGGCCCGCCACGGCGCGGCGTCCCATGCGGCGAGCAGTTCGTCGGGGGTCTCGAGTTCCGCCCATTCGGCGATCGCCGCGGCCCGTGCCGGGAAATCGGCGAGGGGATTCGCGTAATGCGAAGTGAGAGCCTGGAATCCGTAGTACGGGTAGTAGGCGAGGAAGGTGGTGTCGGCGGTGAGCACGACGATGTCGTGGCGGTCGCGGCCGAGCTGCGAGGTGATGGTCTCGTCCACTTCCGCGAAGTACGACGCCGCGCCCGGCGGTCGCTGGTCGGCGCGTTCGCCGTTGCCGTCGGTGTCGGTGTAGGCGACGGTGATCTCCCCGGCGAGGACCTGCGGGATGTTCTGGGTGAACGCGACTGCGCCGAGCGCGCCGACGGCCACGAGGGACCAGCGCACCCGCGGATTGTCGCTGCTGGCCAGCACGATCCAGCGGGTGAAGTCGACGAACGCGAAAGTGCCTGCGGCGCCGAGCAGCACCAGCAGGATCACCTCGAGCCGGAACGCCAGGAGCGTGGTGCCGACGGCGGTCAGCGCCAGAGACGCGAGGTACCACAGGTATACGGCGACGACACCGAGCCCGAGTGCCTGCGCCCGGCGTGACGACGATGCCCGGCCGACGAGCCACACGGTGCCCAGCAGGCACAGCAGCCCGATGAGCGAGGCGTGGAACATCGGCAGCGGCAGGCGCGCGCCGGCCTCGGGCAGGTAGTGGGTCGCGGTGCCGGACCCGGCGAGTTGCGCGCCGCCGAGGACGCCGAGCAGGAACGGTAGCCACACGATGAGCGCGACCACGATCGCGATCGCAGCCATGACGGCCAGGCGGACGACGACGGGAATCACCGCCCGCCACGTCCCGGCCGCGCGCCACGCGAGCGCCGCGGCCACCACGGCCATCACCACCACCGCGAACGCGGCGAGCCCCAGGTAGAGGGTGTAGAAGGTGGCGGCCAGGCCGAGGAACAGGCCGGTGCCCAGCACGGCCCCCCATCCCTGCCGCGTCCCTTGCGGTGTGCCTTTGTGGCGGTCCTGACCGCCAGAAAGGCACACCGGCGCGAAAGCGCCCCACGCCAGCACCAGGGCGGCGGGCAGCAGCAGCGCGATGATCGCCCCGTACGGTTCGGGGGAGCCGTAGGCGAGCACGATCGCGGTCGTCGCGGTCGCGACGAGCACCGCGAGATCCGACCGCACCAGCTCCGACCACAGCACGACGGCCACCGCCGCCGTCACCGCCAGCGAGGCGATCGCGTACGGCTTGAACGCCTCCCAGCCGTCCGTGCCGAGCACGTTCGCGACGCGACCGCCCACCCAGAACCAGCCCGCCGGATAGAACGGCGGCAGATCCGCGTACGTCATGTCGTGCAGCGCTGCCGAATCCGTGAAGCGCGTCAGGTACTCGGTGCGGAACTCCTGGTCGACGGACACGCCGTGCAGATACAGCTTCGTCGCGGCCAGCGGCATCCCCAACGTCGCTGTCACCAAGCCCGACAGTCCCGCCCACGACAGCACCCGCGCCACCCACGGCCACCGGCGCCGCCGCAGCATCCACACCGACGCCGCGAGCACCGCCAGCGCCGCGACCTGCAGCACCGTCGTGATCGCCTGCGTCACGTTCGACGAATTGAACGCCGGCCACTGCACCCGCGCGAACGCGAACAGTCCGACCGCGGCGACCACTGCGGCGACGACTGCGGCGCACGCGAACTGCGTGAGCGCCGAGACGACGCGGCGTGCGGGGGCTACTTCGGAGGCGGTGAGCACCATCCGAGCATAGGGGGACGCGTGGTGCCGCCCGCGGCGCGGCAACCGCAGATTCGAGTAGTGCCAATGCTGGCCTCGAGCCCACTTGATCTTGCATGCTGGATGGAAGCGACGGTGGCCGGACACGCCACCGGCAGGAGCATGTCCGCCATCGCGTCAGGGGGTCGCCCGGAAACACCGGGTGAAGTCGAACGGAAGGCTGGACTCATGAGACGAACATCCGTGCGCGCGTTGTTCGCTGCACTCGTGGCAGCACCGCTCCTCGTGGCCGGGGCCGCACAGGCCGCGGCAGACCCGGTGATCCTGCCGGGACCTCCCGGAGGCGCCATCGACGGGAATTTGTCCGACAACGAAGGCACCGAGTCCTATCAATGCGTCATCGTCGGGCAACCCGGCGTCGGCTACGCGTCGAACGCACCAGGTCAAAGCGGCGACGTGAACGGCGTCTTCACCAACGAAGGTTTCGTCAACCACGCCTGCTACGGGCTGAACGACGGATTCTCGACCGGAGTCGGCTACCTGCAGTAGAGACGCGACCGCCCCGCCGGATATCGAACCCGGCGGGGCAGCGGCGAAAGAACTCTAGACCGGCAGCTTACGGAAGATCGCGCGCGGGATGTGCCGCAGCGCCATCATCACGAAGCGGAACGGTCCGGGCGCCCACACGATTTCCTTGCCCTTGTCGGACGCGGCGACGGCCAGCGCGGCCACATCCTCCTTGTTCACGGTGAGGGGCGCTTCCTTGACGTGGGCGCTGAACTTGGTGCGCACCATGCCCGGTCGCACCACGGTGACCTTCGGCCCGAACGGGGCGAGCGCCTCACCGAGACCGAGGTAGAAGCCGTCGAGACCGGCCTTCGTCGAGCCGTACACGAAGTTGGCGCGCTTGACGCGCTCACCGGCCACCGACGACATCGCGATGATCCGGCCGAAGCCCTGCGCCTTCATCTTCTCGCCGATCAGCACACCGACCGACACGGACGCGGTGTAGTTGACGTTCGCGACGAGCACGGCCTTGCGCTGGTTCTGCCACAGTTCCTCGGGGTCGCCGTCGAGCGCGAACGCGACGATCGCGATGTCGACATCGCCACCCGCCCACGCTTCGTCGATGACCTTCGGGTGGCTCTCGGTGTCGAGGGCGTCGAAGTCGACCAGGTCGACCTTCGTCGCGCCCGCGGCCTTCACCTGTGCGACCGCGGACTCGCGCAGCGGATCGTTCGGCAGCGCGGCGAGCACGACGCGGGCCGGTGCCTTGCGCAGGTACTCCTCGACGATGGCCAGGCCGATCTCGGAGGTGCCACCGAGCAGCAGCAGGGTCTGGGGGTTGCCGACGGCATTGATCATCAGTGGAGTTCCAACCTTCTGGACATATCGGAGGCGAAGACGTTGGTGGGGTCGACCGAGCGGCGGACCTTGAGCCACTCGCCGATGCGCGGGTACATCGCGTGGAACGTCTCGGCGGTGGTGCGCGAATCCTTCGCCGTGTAGAGACGACCCCCGAATTCGAGGACGCGCTTGTCGAGCTCGGTCACGAACTCGTTCAGGCCCGCCTTGATCGGGAAGTCGACGCAGATGTTCCAGCCCTTCATCGGGAAGCTCAGCGGCGCCTTGTTGCCCTCACCGAACAGCTTGAACACGTTGAGGAACGAGTAGTGCCCGGACTTCTGGATGTCGACGATGATGCGCTTGAACTCGTCGACGGCCTCGGGCGGCACCACGAACTGGTACTGCAGGAAGCCCTTGGAACCGTAGGCGCGGTTCCACTCACCGAACAGGTCGAGCGGGTGGTAGAACTGCGTCAGATTCTGGACCTGACCGGTGGCGTTCTTCGTCTTCCGGTAGTACAGCTCGCCGACGATACTGAAGTCGAACTTGTTCGCCAGACCGTTCGGGAAGATGTCGGGGAGCGTCAGCAGGGTCGGCGCGTTGAACCGCAGCGGATCCTTCTGCAGCTTCTTCGGCAACTGATCGAGCTTGGCCAGCGAACCCCGCGACACGGCGGCACGGCCGAGCTTCGGCGGCGCCGAGATCGCGTCGAACCACGCGCTCGAGTAGTCGTAGTTGTCCTCGGAGCCGTCGCTGTGAAGGGCGATCGTCTCGTCGAGACCCGAGGTGCGCACGCTGTCGGCGATGAAGTACGCCGTCTCGGTCGGCGTCATCTCGATGGTCGCGCGCAGGATGATGCCGGTCAGGCCCATGCCGCCGACGGTCGCCCAGAACAGCTTCGAGTTGCGGCCGCCGGGGGTGATCGTGCGGACCTGGCCGTCGGCGGTGAGCAGGTCCATGGAGCGGACGTGGTTGCCGAAGCTGCCCGCGCTGTGATGGTTCTTACCGTGGATGTCGGAGCCGATGGCGCCACCGATCGTCACCTGGCGGGTGCCCGGGAGCACCGGAACCCACAGGCCGAACGGCAGCGCGGCCTTCATCAGCTGGTCGAGGGTCACGCCCCCGTCCACGGTGACGAGCCGGGAGTCCCGGTCGATCGTGTGGATCTTGTTCAGCGCCGTCATGTCGACGACGAGGCCGCCGGCGTTCTGCGCGGGGTCGCCGTAGGAGCGGCCGAGGCCACGGGCGATGACGCCGCGACGCAGGTGCGCCGGCTTCGACTCGTTCTGCTCCGCGACCCGGGCGACCGCTGCGGCGATCAGCTCGACGTCGGGGGTGGACAGCACTTCCGCGGTGGTCGGCGCAGTGCGCCCCCAGCCGGTCAGAGTGCGGGTCTGGGTTGGGAGCGGCGCAGTCGCCTGCTCTGCAGCTGTCGTGGACATCGGCATAGAGGCTACCCGCGCGTCCGGGCAGGTCCGCAAGATGCCGTTTGTCACCCGCCGTACGGTCGCGTGATGATCTCGAGGCTGTGACCGTCCGGATCGCTCCAATACACGCCGCGCCCGCCGTCGTGTGTATTGATTTCGCCGGACCGCCGGTGCATCGGATCGGCCCAGTACTCGAGGCCGCGGTCGCGGATGCGTCCGAAGATCGCGTCGAAGTCGGATTCGCCGACGAGGAAGGCGTAGTGCTGGGGCCGGACGGGCCCGCTGTCGGTCATGAAGTCCAGCGAGACGTCGTTGTCGACCTGCACGACCAGGAACGGGCCGAACGGTTTCGGGGCGGCGAGCCCGAGGATGTCGGCGAAGAACCGGGCCGAGGCGTCGCGGTCGCTGGCGTGGACGATGGTGTGGTTCAGTTCGACGGCCATGCCCCGATCGTGCAACCTCGAGTCGACTCGAGGTCAAGGCCCGCGTGACCTGGGCGTTATTCTCGACGTCGTGCCCGAAATCCACGACGTGTCCGAGCCCGAGCACCGGGCACCCCTGCCGGTCGAGATTCCCGTCACCGAGAACATCGCGGACGACGCGCTCGACCTGAAGACCCAGATCGTGCGGTTCGTGCTCACCGGCGGGCTGTCGGCGATCGTCGACTACGGCCTGTACGTGCTGCTCATGGCGTTCGGCGTCACCCGCGACCTCGCGAAGGCGATCTCCTTCGTCGCCGGCACGACGACCGCCTACCTCATCAACCGGCGCTGGACGTTCAAGGCCGAGCCGAGCCGCGCGCGGTTCGTCGCGGTGGTGATCCTGTACGCGGTCACATTCCTGGCGCAGGTCGGGATCAACCGCCTGCTCAACGAGTCGCTGCCCGACCAGTGGTGGCGTATCCCGTTCGCGTTCGTCGTCGCGCAGGGCACGGCGACGGTGATCAACTTCGTGGTGCAGCGTGCGGTGATCTTCCGCATCCGCTGATCGGCCGGTGGTCGGCGGGCGGCGGTCTGCCCTGCTGTGACCGAGCGAATGTATCGCTCGTCTCCTTGGATCGACTGAGCGATACATTCGCTCGGATACGAGGGGCGCGCGGCGCGCTCGAAATCTGCGGGGCCGCTCAGCCGCGCTTGGCGCGGCGGAAGGAGAAGTCCCGGTAGCCGAAGAAACTCGCGGTCGCCGTCACAACCGTGATCGCGATCTGCGACGGGATCGGCGGGAACCCGAGCACCGAGACGGCCACGGTCATCAGGGCGAGGTTCAGCAGGAACGCGCTCAGGTTGACCGTCACGAACCGCCACAGGTCCCGGAGCACGTGACCGCGCACCCGGAACACCAGGTAGCGGTAGGTCGAGAAGGCACACAGGACGTTCGACGCGTAGCCCGCGACGATGGCGAAGTGGTAGCCGAGGGTGTCGCCGACGGCGAGCTGCCAGACGATGAACCATGCGGTGCCCAGCGCGGTGTTGAACGCGCCGACCAGCAGGAACGCCACCGCCTGGTTCCGGAACAGGCGCATGAGCGGGCCGGGCGCCCCCGACATCCCGCCGGGTGCGCGGACAGGGTCGGGAGCGGACACCGGCGTCGCACTCAACCCTGGAACCGCGGCAGCGAACCCGCCGCGACCGCGTCGGCCAACGACGGGGCCGCCTGGTCCTTCGCCGAGAGTTCGTAACGCAGCGGTTGGCCGTCGCGGCCCGTGGTGGGCCAGTCGATGCCGATTTGCGGGTCGAGGGGGTTGATCTCGTGTTCGCGCTCGGGGTTGTAGGTGGTCGAGCACAGGTAGGCGACGGTCGAGCCGTCGGCGAGGGAGCAGAAGGCGTGGCCGAGACCTTCGGTCAGGAAGATCGCGCGGCGGTCGACGTCGTCGAGCAGGACCGCGTCCCACTGTCCGAAGGTGGGGGAGCCGACGCGCAGGTCGACGGCGACGTCGAGCACCGCACCGGAGACGCAGGTGACGTACTTGGCCTGGCCGGGCGGGACGTCGGCGTAGTGGATGCCGCGCAGCACCCCGGCGGCGGAGACCGAGCAGTTGGCCTGCGCCAGCTCGAGCGGGCGACCGGAGGCGTCGGTGAAGGTGGG
Source organism: Rhodococcus sp. O3 (assembly GCF_048897285.1). NCBI lineage: Bacteria > Bacillati > Actinomycetota > Actinomycetes > Mycobacteriales > Nocardiaceae > Rhodococcus > Rhodococcus sp. O3. Next base: position 28,648 of record NZ_JBMBTE010000045.1, on the reverse strand, counting down.
TTGCTTGAACCACTCGTAGAACACGCCGCGGTCGTCGCCGAACTGGCGAGGGGTGATCTCCCAGGCCCCGGGGATCTTCAGTTCGCGGTAGTGCACCGTCAGTTTCCTTCCCGGTCGAGCAGGTCGAGCAGATAGCTGCCGTAGCCGGACTTGACCAGCGGCGCGGCCAGGGCGCGCAGGTCGTCGTCGGTGATGAAGCCGAGTCGCCACGCGACTTCTTCGGGGGCGCCGATCTTGAGGCCCTGGCGTTGCTCGATGGTACGGACGAAGTTGCCGGCGTCGAGCAGCGAGTCGAACGTGCCGGTGTCGAGCCAGGCGGTGCCGCGGGGGAGCACCTCGACCTGGAGCCGGCCGGCCTCGAGGTAGGTGCGGTTGATGTCGGTGATCTCGTATTCGCCGCGGTCCGACGGGCGCAGGCCACGGGCGATCTCGACGACGTCGTTGTCGTAGAAGTACAGACCGGGAACCGCGAAGTTCGACTTCGGGGTGGCGGGTTTCTCCTCGAGCGACAGGGCCCGGCCGTCGGCGTCGAACTCGATCACGCCGTAGGCGCTGGGGTCGGAGACGCGGTAGGCGAACACCGCACCGCCGTCGAGGTCGGCGAAGCGGGTGAGCTGGGTGCCGAGCCGGGGACCGTAGAAGATGTTGTCGCCGAGGACCAGGGCGGCGCCGCCGTTGCCGATGTGGTCGGCGCCGAGGACGAACGCCTGGGCCAGGCCGTTCGGTTCCGGCTGGACCTTGTAGCTCAGGTTCACCCCGTAGCGGGAGCCGTCACCGAGCAGCCGCTGGAACTGCGGCGCATCCTCGGGGGTGGTGATGATCAGGATGTCGCGGATTCCGGCGAGCATCAGCGTCGACAGCGGGTAGTAGATCATCGGTTTGTCGTAGACCGGAACGAGCTGCTTGCTCACTCCCAGCGTGATCGGATGGAGCCGAGACCCGGTGCCGCCGGCGAGAATGATTCCGCGCATGAGGGACAGTGTCCCACCCCGGGGCGGACGCGAACCAACGAGCGCGCCCCCGGTAGGGTTGCCGCATGCGGCTGCTCGTCACCGGCGGTGCCGGATTCATCGGCGCGAACTTCGTGCACCAAACCGTCGCCGAACGCCCCGACGCGCAGGTGACGGTGCTCGACAAGCTCACCTACGCCGGCAACCGCGCCTCCCTCGACCCCGTCGCCGACCGCATCCGATTCGTGCAGGGCGACGTCGCCGACGCGGACCTCGTGGATGCGCTGGTGGCCGAGTCGGACCTGGTGGTGCACTTCGCCGCCGAATCGCACAACGACAACTCCCTCGCCGATCCGTCGCCGTTCGTGCAGACCAACCTGATCGGCACGTTCACCCTGCTCGAGGCGGTGCGCCGGCACTCGGTGCGCTACCATCACATCTCCACCGACGAGGTGTACGGCGACCTCGAACTCGACGACCCGGCGCGGTTCACCGAGGCCACCGCCTACAACCCGTCGAGCCCGTACTCCTCGACCAAGGCGGGCTCGGACCTGCTGGTCCGGGCGTGGGTGCGCTCGTTCGGCGTGGCCGCGACCATCTCGAACTGCTCGAACAACTACGGGCCCTATCAGCACGTGGAGAAGTTCATTCCGCGGCAGATCACCAACGTCCTCGACGGCGTCCGGCCCAAGCTGTACGGCACCGGGGAGAACGTGCGGGACTGGATCCACGTCGACGACCACAACCGCGCGGTGTGGACGATCATCGACAAGGGTGAGATCGGGCAGACCTACCTGATCGGAGCGGACGGGGAGACGAACAACCGCACCGTCGTCGAGACCGTTCTCGAGCTGTGCGGCAAGGACCGCACCGACTTCGACTTCGTCACCGACCGGCCCGGCCACGACCTGCGCTACGCCATCGACGCGACCCGGCTGCGCACCGAACTCGGCTGGGAACCGCGCTACCGCAACTTCCGCGAGGGTCTGGCCGCGACCATCGACTGGTACCGCACCCACGAGGACTGGTGGCGTCCGCAGAAGGACGCGACCGAACTGGCCTACGCCCGCTCCGGCGAGCGCACACTCGGCCGCGCCGACTGACCCATCGCGCGTCGCGTCGACTCCAGCGTCGCGGCGATCCCGGCCGGCAGCGGCCGATGGCTGCGACGGTCCAGCTCCGGCCACACCACCGACCGTAACCGCAGGTCCCGGCCTTGTACCGACGCGAGCGGCGACGACGCCAGCACCACATTGGGGCGACGCCGGAACACCGTGCGGCAGGCGCCGAGGATCGCGCCGATCGTCACCGACCGGCCCGACGCGAAGATCTTGGTGCTCACCCCGCCCGGTTCGGCCTCCGCCCGGTCCAGCGCGTCGACCACCATTTCTCCCGCATCGGCGACGAACAGGTAGTCCCGCAGGGTGTCCATCGAGACGTAGATCGAGACCGGCGTCCCCGTGAGATAGCCGCGGCACAGGTGCGAGATGAGTCCCTGCGGCTTGTCCAGGTTCTGCCCCGGCCCGTACAGGTTCGCGAAGCGCCCGATCACCGCGGTCGCGCCGGTCTCGCGGGCGAAATCCGTGACGACCGCCTCGGCGGCCAGCTTGGCGTGTCCGTACGGACCGAGCGGGGCCGTGGGGGTGTGCTCCGAGTGCGGTGCGCCCATCGCGGCCGCGTACACCCCACCCGCCGACGACGCGTGGAACACCGTCCCGTTCTCGGCGCTGCCGCCGGACGCGCGGGCGAGTCCGTCGAGCACGTCGCGCAGCAGGTCGTTCTCGGCCGCGAAGGCTTCCGGGGTCGTCCCGTTCACGCCGGCGCCGGCGCACCACGCGACCCGCCACCGCCCGCCGCGGGTGCTCCGGACGAACCGGTCCGCATCGGCCAGCAGCACGGATCGGGCCTGCTCCGGCTCGTCCCACGGCACCGTGCTCGTCGTCACCGGGACGTCGCGGCGACGCAATTCGCGGGTCACCCACGAACCGAGCAGTCCTCCGCTTCCGACGACCCAGGTCGGTGCCGGCACGGCTATCCGCTCCGGAAGGACTCGAGGTCGGGATAGCGCTGGGTGCGGCCCAGCGGGCCGGACTCGGGATCGCTGACGATCAGATACGGCGGCTTGCCCATCGCCGTCTTCACCGCCACCCCGACGTACTCGGCGATCACCCCGAGGGAGAACAGGACGGCCCCGAATCCGAGCAGCAGGATGACCGTCGTCGACGCCCAGCCCTGCACCGGGATGCGGTTGCCGAAGAACAGGGAGGACACCAGCACCCACACCGCCCACAGGAAACCGCCGGTGGCCAGGACCACGCCGAGCAGGCTCACCATGCGCAGGCCCTTGGTTCCGCTCGACAGCACCATCCGCCAGAAATGCGACAGCAGGCTGCGCAGCCGGTACCCGGAGGCCCGTCCCTGCTCTTCGCGCAGCTCGACCGGGCTGGTGGTCACCTTCCCCGCGATCCAGCCGAGCGCGACGTCGAGGTAGGCCTCCGACCCCGCGTAGGCGGCGAGGGACCGTCCCACTTCGCCCAGCACCAGACGGAAACTCTGATAGTCGGTGCTGTCGGAAACGGCCAGCGCCCGGGCCAGGAACCACTTGGATCCCCGGGACGCCGCGTTCCGCAGCGCGCCGTGCGGCGCCGGATTCGTGGGCTTCGCGTACACGACGGTCGCACCCTCGTCGAGCGCGGTGTCGAGCAGGCCGCCGATGGCGGCCGGGTCGTGCTGGCCGTCCTCGTCGAGCGTGACGATCCACTCGCCACCACTCGACGCCATGCCCGCAAGGGTCGCCGGATGCTGGCCGAAGTTCCGGCTGAGCCACACCCCCGCGACGAACGGGTACTTCGTGGACAGCTCGCGGATGACACGAGCCGAATTGTCGGGGCCGTTGTCGTGGACGAGCAGGACCTCTTCGACCACCATGGGACGGCCGCCGGGTGTCAGGGTGACATCGGTCAACGGAACGATCTGCTCGAGCAACGTACCGAGGGTGTGTTCGCCCTGGTAGACCGGCACGACAATCGACACGCGGTGTGGCGTGCCCGTCGCTGCCGGGTTGTCGCTGCTCACAATCCGGCAGTTTATACGTCGCGTGGGGCAGTTTCCGGGCACGAACCGTACCGATGTACGGTGTCGCCGTCCACCGGCCTGCCCGCGCGGGCCCCACAGAGAACGGGATGAGCAGTGACGAGGCCGAAACTCTCCGTCGTAATTCCGGCCTACAACAACGCGCCGTTCATCGAGGCCACGGTCGAGTCCGTGCTCGCGCAGGACTTCGGGGATTTCGAGCTGATCATCGCCGATCACAGTTCCCCCGACGGCACCGCCGACCTGCTCCACAAGTACGAGGACGACCCGCGCGTGACGCTGCTGTCGACCCCGGCGGGCGGCGGCGCTCCCCGGAACTGGCAGCGCGTGACGGCCGAGGCCACCGGGGAGTACGTCAAGCTGGTGTGCGGCGACGACCTGCTCTATCCGGGTGCCCTCTCGGCCCAGGTGGCGGCGCTGGATGCGCACCCGTCGGCGGTGGCGGTGGCGTCGCAGCGGGACATCCTCGACGCGCGCGGCGAGAAGATGATCGGCGGACGCGGGCTCCAGGGACTGTCCGGCCTGGTGCCCGGTGCGGAGGCGATCCGGCGCACGGTGCGCCTCGGCACCAACGTCTTCGGCGAGCCGATGTGCGTGACGATGCGGCGCGACGTTCTCGAACGGGCCGGCGGATGGGACGGCCGATTCCCCTACCTCATCGACATGGCCTCCTACTCGAAGGTGCTGTTCCACGGCGATCTGTACGCGCTCCGGCAGGTCGTCGGCGGGTTCCGGGTCAGTGCCGGTCAATGGAGCGTGGCCCTCGTCGCCGAGCAGGCCCGGCAGGCGAAGGCCTACCACCGGTGGGTGGCCGAAGAACTGCCCGGCGGGCTGCGGGCCGCCGACGTGTGGAAGGGAAATCGCCGCGCCGAACTCTCCGCGCTGCAACGGCGGGTGTTCTACACCCTGTTCCGGTCGCGTCTCACCCCGCCGTAGCGGCCGCGACCCGCGCCCGGTCTTCTTCCGGGCGTTCCTTCCGGGTCTTCCGTCGGTCCCGCAGGTACAGCACCTCCATGACCGCGGCGCCGGCGATGCCCAGGCCCAGTCCGACGAATCCGACTCCCTGTCCCGGCGGGGTCCAGCTCACGACGAGGTCCCCGCCCTCGGTCCCGGCGGGAATGTCCACGGCGAGGAACATCTCGTCCACCGACCGCGCTTCCAGCGGCCGGCCGTCCAGCGTGACCGTGTAGCCGGGCCAGTTCAGGCGGGCGAAGACGACGCGTCCGCCGTCCACCGAATCGACGCGGACCCGGCTGGTCGCGTAGTCCTCGGCCATCGAGGTCGCGGTCACTCCCTCGGTGAAGGAGATGCGCCCGTTGCGGCCGCTGATCGGCCCGTCGATCCGCTCCAGGACCACCGCGTCGACGGCATCCGCGGACCCGGGCGGGGACTGCACCCACCGCCAGCCGGGCGGTGCCGGCTCCGAGTCGGCGTCCGGGTACTGCCGGCGCTGGAGCACCACCCGATCCACGAGCATCAGATCCACGTAGGTCCGGCCGGTACTCGGTTCGGTGGCGAAGGCGGCGGCGAACGCGTCGTCGCAACTCGATCCGTCGTGCCGCATGCACAGGTGGAAGGCGAATTCCTCGAAGCCGATGGGGGTGTAGGCGTTGACGTAGGTCTCGTCGAGGGACTTGGCGAAGTTGCCGAACACGAGGGAGCGATAGACGCCCTCCGGGTTCGCCGTCCAACGCAGCACCAGGGCGCGGTCGCCGAGTTGCAGCGTGGTCCCCGGCCGGTCCGGGAAGTTCGCCTTCGCGACCGACTGCCGGGCCGGCAGATCCCACGCGAGCGGGTGCGGGGTCGTCGAGGCCACCTGGAAGTACACGACCGGCAGGGCCGAGAGCAGCAGGATCGTCGTCACCACCCACTCGCCGGCGTGGCGCGCGGTCCACAGGACGAGGGCCCCGACGAGGAGGACGGCGGCGGCCCAGAGCACGTGACGATTCATGAACTCCGGGGACGAGGACCCCGCGCGCAACGTCATCACCAGCACGAGCGTGGCCGCCGCACCCGCGCGGGCCGGGAGATTGCGGAGCGTGCCGTGGCGGCTGACCAGCACGCACACCACGACGAGTGCCGCGAGGGCGAACATCGGCAGCAGCCGCGCCGGCCAGCGCAACGGCCCCATCACACTGGGTCCCGCCGTCGCGATCAGCATCGCGGCGAGGAAGATCAGTGCGCCCGCGAGGCTGCGCACCGAGCGGTGCACGGCTTTCCAGTCCACGAAGGCGAGCGCCGGGACGGCGAACCAGGCGATGTAGGTGACGGGGAACGGCTGGACCTCCCCGAACCAGGCTTCGATGGCGGGCAACGCCGAGGGGATGCCGGAGTTGAGGGTGTCCGACCAGGGTGCCGTGAGGAAGTTGTCGTTCTGGAAGCCCTGGTCGGAGCGCCAGGTGACGGAGCTCGACAGGACCCCGGGTAGATAGGTGATCAGTCCGCCCGCCGCGGCGCAGGCCCCCACGATCGCCAGTTTCAGCGAGGGGCGCCACGACTGCCGATGGATCCGTTCGCCGATCACGAGGCAGCCGGTGAGGATCCCGGCGACGAGGGCGGGAAAGACGTAGCCGACGCTGATCGCGAGATAGAGGAAGACGAACGCCGGCAGGGGACCGGAGCGGCCGCGCAGGTAGCGCAGCGAACTCGCCCACGCCTGGGCCACCCAGGCGGCGCCGGTGAGGGCCGTGACCCAGGTCGCCTGGTCGAAGAACAGCGCGAACCCGGTGAAGGGAACCGCGGCGCCGGCCACCGCGGCCCAGGGCGCGCGGGCGCCGTACTCCAGGCAGATCCGGTACACCCCGAGCGCCAGCAGGACGGAGAAAGCCCACTTCACACCGGTCGCGAGCAGCACCATGTTGTCGACCGACGGTGAGATCAGGTTGACGAGCAGTTGCGGCGGATTCCAGAGCCCGCCCTGTCCCTCGACCGGATAATTGCCGGCCATCCACTGTTCGGGCACGAGACTCGGGAACTGTCCGGTCCGCAGAATCCGGCCGAGGAAGATCCAGTTCGGTACCGCACCCGATTCGGTGTCGTCGGTGTAGAACCACCGATCGTCGGCCGCCAGGATCACCAGATAGGTGACCGTCACCGCCGCCGTCACCACGGTGCCCCAGAGCCAGCGCTGCCGCCGCGACGCGAGTTCGACGGCGGACGTCACATGCGCTCCAGGGGGTCGGGACGGGGACTGGCCAGGGGCCTCAGGATAACGCGGGGGTGCTCGGGAAACGCCCGACCCGGCGGGCGGCGATTCGCAGTCCTGTCTGCCGCTTCCAGGCACGTTGGTAGCCTGGGACGAGTTGTGTGCTGGGGGAAGCAAACGCTCTGAGAGCAAGGCTCTGAAAGGTATTCGGACGGAATGGACAAAGCCGAAATCGCTGCGATCGAACCGGCAGGAGGGGTCGGCGCCGCGGCCGACGGCTCGTCCGTCCTCGAGCGTCCCGCCGCCCGGCAGACCGCTCAGCGAGCGCTGTTCGCGGGGCCGTCCCCGCTGGTCAGCGACGACATGTACGTCACCGCCAAGGGGACCGTGGACCGCGAGCGGACCCGCGTGCACCTCGGCCGCCGGAGCCGTATCGAAACGGACACCTACTTCGGCAGGTTCCCCGCCAGCTACTGGCAGCGCTGGACCGCGGTCACCGAGGTCGCGTTCGAAGCCGAGATCGACGGCGACGGCCGCATCGAACTGGTCGCCACCGACACCCTGGGCCGGCGACGGATCGTCGCCACCACTCCCGTGTCGTCGAAGGGCGCGCCCACCACGGTGACGGTGTCCACCCCGATCGACCGCTTCGTCGACGGTGGTGCCCTCTTCGCGCGGATCTCCACGAGCTCCGGCGAGCTGACCGTCGACAACGCCCGCTGGACGGTCCCCACGCCGAAGTCCCTGCGCAAGGCCGCGGTCGTCATCTGCACCTTCAACCGCGCCGACGACTGCGCGGCGACGCTGGCCGCCATGGCGAACGACCCGACGGCGATGGCCGACGTGCAGTCGATCCACGTGGTCGACCAGGGCAACGACCGGGTGGAGACCCGGCCGGAGTTCCGCCGCGTCGCCTCCGAACTCGGCGACCGCCTCGTCTACGTCACGCAGCCCAACCTGGGCGGTGCCGGCGGATTCACCCGCGGCCTGTACGAGGTCGCCGGGGCGTCGCGCAACCCCGGGGCCAACATCGTGTTCATGGACGACGACGTCCTGTGCGAACCGGAAGCGGTGGTCCGGCTCAACACGTTCGCGAACTGCACCGTCGAACCCGCGATCGTCGGCGCGCAGATGCTGTACCTGCTGCATCCCGACCGGGTCCACGTCGGCGCCGAGGTCGCGGACCTGCAGCGTCTCCAGGCCGGTATCGAGGTGCAGAACGCGTTCGCGGACAAGAGCACGCTCAAGAAGCAGCAGGAGATCCGGGTCGACGCCGGTTACAACGGCTGGTGGTCGTGCCTGATCCCGTCGGAGGTCGTCGAGAAGGTCGGCTACCCGCTGCCGTTGTTCTTCCAGTGGGACGACATCGAGTACGGCTACCGCTCGCGGGCGAACGGTGTCGCGACCGTCACGCTCCCCGGCGCCGCGGTGTGGCACGCGGACTTCGCGTGGAAGGACTGGGACGAGTGGCACCGCTACTTCAACCTCCGCAACGCCATGATCACCGCCGCGCTGCACACCGAACTCGACGGCAAGGCACTGGCCAAGCAGCTGCGGACCGACCTGTTCCGCTACCTCGTCTCCATGCAGTACGGCATGGCGTTCACCCTGATCAAGGCCATCGAGGACTTCCTGCGAGGACCCGAATTCCTGCGCGACGGGGGCATGGAGGCCGCGGCCGCCATCCGTCGTGAGCGCGCGGAGTACGGGGAGACGATCCGCCACAACGCGAACAACGTGCCGGACCTTTGTGCGGCCGACATGTTCATCACCCCGGCCGGACCGCCTCCGCGCAAGAGCCTCGAATGGGCGGTGCTGGCCAAGCGCGCCGTCAACCAATGGCGTGGCACGCTCCCGGCCGATCCGGTCGCGATCCCGTCGTCGGACGCGCACTGGTGGCACGTCTCGCTGTTCTCGCACGCCGTGGTCACCGACGCCTCCCAGGAAGGTGTCCGCGTCCGCAAGCGGGACAAGAAGCGGGCCGTCGCACTGCTCCGGCGCGGTATGCAGGCGCTGCAGGCACTGAAGAAGGAGACGCCCGCGGTGTCCCTGCGGTATCGCGAAGCCGCGCCGCAGCTCACCAGCCGCGAGAACTGGGCCCGCCTGTACGGGCAGTAGCCCATGGCCGATCGGACCCCGGCGGGCGCGCGGGATGCAGTCCTCGTCGCACTGCTGGGTTCGATCGTCGCAGCGTGGGGGTCGTGGCGGCCCTCCTTCTGGTACGACGAGCTGGCCACCCTCTCGGTGGCCCAGCGCTCGCGCGTCGACCTGGACCGGGTGCTCGGCAACGTCGACGTCGTCCACGGCCTCTACTACGTGGCGATGTGGTACTGGTTCACCGTGTTCGGGGCCTCGGAGTTCTCGGCACGGGTGCCGAGCGTCCTGGCCGTGGGCGCCGCGGCCGGCGGCGTCGTCGTCCTGGGCCGGAAACTCGGCGACCGCCGGCTGGGCGTGATCGCGGGCGTCGTCTTCCTGCTGCTCCCGCGCGTGACGTGGGCCGCGGTCGAGGCCCGCAGCTACGCCCCGTCCGCGGCCGCCGCCGTGTGGCTGACCGTGCTGCTCATCGTGGGGTGCGAGTCCGGCCGGGTCCGATGGTGGCTGCTCTACGCCGCCGTGCTGGCGCTGTCGGTGGTGCTGTTCGTGTACACGATCGCGCTGATACCGGCCCACCTGATCACCCTGGCGCTGCGGGGCGACCTGCGGCGTCGCGGGCGCGCGTGGCTGGGGGCGGTCGTCGCGGGCTCGGCTGTGGCCGTCCCGCTCGTGGCGGAGGCGTTCGCCCAGGCCGGGCAGACCACGTGGATTCCGCCGATCGACCGGAACCTGCCGCGGATCGTCTGGGAGTACCAGTGGTTCCTGGGCGCCCCCTGGTTCGCGGTGGCGTTCACGGTGTTGATCGTCGTGGGGCTCGTGGCGGCTCTACTACGACGCACGCGGGTGCAGCGACACGGTGTTCTCGTGGTGGCCGTGCCGTGGATCGTCGTGCCGATGGCGATGCTCGTGACGTACTCGCTCGTCGCGTCCCCGGTCTACCTGGACCGGTACCTGACGTTCACGACCCCGGCGGTCGCCCTGGTCGGTGCCGCTGCCGTCGCGGCCGTGGCCGTCCGGACGTGGGCGAGTGTCGGCGTCACCGGTGCGCTGGTGCTGCTGTCCGTGCCGTCGTTCGTCGCGCAGCGCGGCCAGTGGTCCGACCCCAGCGGCATGGACTTCAGCACGGTCAACCACGACGTCGCCGGTCGGCTGGCGCCCGGTGACTGCGTGCTGTTCGGGGGCGCCGCGTGGAATCCGGCGTCGCAGCGGCTGGTGATCACGGCCCGGCCGGAGACCTTCGCGGGCACCCGTGACCTGGGCCTGGGACGGACCGCCGCCGCGGAGGGCTGGCTGTGGGACGAGAACCTGCCGTTCCAGGCGGTCGCCGGGCAGCTGTCCACGTGCGAGGTGGTGTGGTTCTTCGCGGACGCCGAGCGGACGACCGAACAGCGGATCTACCACACGTCGAACCAGTGGTGGACGCTCCCGCCGCACCGGTTCGAGTCGACGCCGGAGTACGCCGGGCTCCTGCAGGCCGGTTTCCGGATCGACGAGCGCCGGCAGTTCAACGTCAGCCAGGTGATCCGTTTCGTGCGGTGACGTTCACCGCGGGTGCACTCAGACCCAGTAGGCGACGCGCGAGCGGTAGTTGCGCAGGACGACCAGCGCCAGCGCCCAGCCGACGACGGTCACCCCCAGCACGATCACCCAGTGGTAGAGCTGCTGGTCGCCGCCGAGCAGCGGCGTGCGCACGATGTCGAGGAAGTGGTACAGCGGGTTGATCTCGGCGATCCGCGCGCGGCCCTCGTTGCCGGTGCCCTGGAGGGTCTTCTCCGTCCAGATGATCGGCGTCATGAAGAACAGCAGCTGCACGAGGCTGCCGAGCAGCGGCGCGATGTCGCGGTAGCGGGTCGCCAGGATGCCGAACACCAGCGACACCCACACCGCGTTGATCGCGATCAGGGCGAGCGCGGGGATCGCGAAGACCGCCGTCCACTTCAACGGCTGCGGGAAGATGATCAGGATGACGAAGTAGATGACGATGTTGTGGGCGAACAGGATCATCTGCCGCCACACCAGCCGATACACGTGCACGCTCAGCGGCGTCGGCAGCTGTTTGATCAGGCCCTCGTTGGACATGAACACGTCCGCGCCCTCGAGGATGGATCCCTGGATCAGGTTCCAGACGATGAAGCCCAGCGTGACGTACGGCAGGAACTCGGCGAGGTCGAGGTTGAACAGCGTGCCGTAGAGCAGGCCCATCGCGACCGCGGACACCGCGGTCGCGATCGTGATCCAGAACGGGCCGAGTACCGACCGGCGATATCTCTGCTTGATGTCCTGCCATCCGAGGTGGAGCCACAGTTCACGATGGTTGAAGCCCTCGCGAAGGTCCTTGAACGCACGCTTGAACGTGCGCGAGGACGATTCGATCGGGGCATCGTCGAGGACGGAAGGGGCAGACACGGGTACCGAGGGTACTCGGCGCGCGGTTGCCTCTTCCCCGGCGAGGGCGTCGTTCACGCTCCGGTGAAGCGTTCCACGAGCACGTCGATGCGCCGGGATGTGTCCTGCGCGGGGATCCGGCCCGAGCGGGTGAGACCGACGAGGCCGTGCAGAGCGGCCCAGAAGACCTCGGTGAACAGCTCCGGATCGACCGCCCCGGACAACGGTCCCAGGGTGTCGAGCAGAACCTGGAACGCGTCGCGCAGCGGTGCGGGAGTCTCGGTGTCGGCGAACTGCAGATCGGTGGTGAGTTCGAACATCGCCTCGTACACGGCGGGGTGGGCCTGGGCGAAAGCGAGGTAGGTGGTCGCCAGCGCGCGCGGTCCGGGCTCTGTGCGGACGGCTTCGGTGAGTTCGTCCCCGAGTTGGACGAATCCGTCCAGCGCGACCGCCGTCACGATCTCGTCCTTGCCGCGGAAGTGGCTGTAGAGCACCGGCTGGCTGTATTCGATCTGCTCGGCCAGCCGCCGGGTGGTGACCGCGCCCCAGCCCTCGTCCTCGGCGAGTCGGCGGGCGGTCGACACGATCAGGCGGTGACGGGCGGTTCTGTCGCGGGCTTTGCGTTCGTTGACCGGCATCGTCGAATTCTAGCACTGCTAGTTCTTCGATCAGTGCTAGTGTTGTCATCGACAGAAGAACTAGCATTGCTAGATCCTGGAGGTCCCCATGTTGGACTCGGTTTCCGTCCTCACGGTCGTCATCGTCGGTTTGCTGGTGGGCGTGGAGTTCGCGGTCGCGGTGTTCGTCAACCCGATGCTCGCGCGCCTTCCGGGCGACGGCGCACTCATCGCACGCAGCGACGGCGCCCGCGTGCTCGGTCGCGCCATGCCGTTCTGGTACATCGCCTCGACAGTTCTCGGAGTGCTGTGGTCGATCCTCGCGTGGGGAGAGCCGCGCGTATCACTGGTGATCGTGGCGACGGCCCTGCTGGTGCTCAGCGTGGTGATGTCCGTCGTGCTGCTCGTGCCGATCAACAATCGCGTGGCCGCCTGGGCGGGCGGGGGAGCGCCGGACGATTGGCAGGATCAGGTGGGGCAGTGGGATCGCTACCACTACGTGCGGGTCGCCGTCCTCGTCGCCGCGTTCGTCCTCCTGGTGGTCGCGCTCGCGTGAGGTTCCGTGAGGGGTGATAGCGGCATCTATACAGTTCTGCTGGTCTCTACGAGCAGAACAAGGTGGTAGCGCCGAGTGAGTACCGGTGACGGCAACAGCGAGAACGAGTATCCCTCGGCATCCGAGGAGAACTTCCGCGAACTCGCGAGCGACGAGGACGTACTGATCATCTGCCTCGACCTCGTCGCGTTGTATCTGGACCTGGCCTTCGACGATCCGGCCTCCGGTGAAGTCGAGAGGTGGACGCTGAGTTGTCTGCCGGCCACCGATCGAGGGCGACGGTTGTTCACGCTCAACATCGGGCCGATGGAAGTTCTCCACGTCGAGAACCCATTCATCGAGGACCGGGATATCGACGTGTGGTCTGTGTCGGTATATGTCTCCCGTGCGGCGCTCGAGAGCCGGACGGGAAAGACGTTCGACGAATTGACTTCGCAGTTTCCGAATCTGCGATTCCACCGCTCCCAGCTCGCATCGGCCGAGGGCGACGCCGTCGTCATCAGGATCAACCTGCTCGACGACGCCTCGAACGAACAGTTCGTGGCACTCATCGATGATGCAGAGCTGGTCAGGCGCCTCGCCGACAGGTTGGTCGCCAAGGGGAAGGGGTCGTACGGCCGCTACCACAATCGATGGTTTGCCGAGGCGGTCCTCGATCACTTGCGTGAGGCGTGGGACGAGGCACCCGAGTAGTCCCGTCGTTGTTTCGAATGCCGATGTGGCGCAGTGTGTTTCGAAATGATGGACCAGGATCGAACGGTAGGAAGTGCTATCACCTGAGGTGGCCGCCGTAGGAGCGGGGAACCCGCGGTGCAGGTTACGTTGTATGCGTTGCAGCCGATTTCGCTGCGAACGGGATGACGGCAGAAGCAGGTGATCGCGGATGAGTGCAGTGTCCAAGGGGTCGAAGACCGACCTTGTCGATCTCGGATACGAGGTCGTACTCGTCACCGGCGGTCCTGTGGGCGCGGTCGATCTCACCGCCGTGCTCCTCACCGCCGACGGACGGGTGCGATCGGACGAGGACTTCGTCTTCTTCAACAACCCGAAGGCTCCCGGCGTCCGACTCACGTCCGACACGTCCGCGTCTGTGGACCTGTCCGCTGTCCCCGACGACATCCACCGGGTGCTCGTCGCGGCGAGCACCGAAGCGCAGGGTCGGCGATTCGGCGACGTGCCCGGGCTCCGCGCGGAGATCCGGGGCGCTCGACAGACCATCGAATTCACCCCGCCCGGCCTGACCACCGAGACCGTTCTGCAGGTCGTCGCGTTCTATCGTCGTGGCACTGGATGGCGTCTCGACGCGGTCGGTCAGGGCTATCAGGACGGTCTGGCGGCATTCGCGACCGACCACGGCATCGTTGTCGACGAACCGGGATCTGCTCAGCCGCAAGCTGAGTCGGCAGTTGAGCCGGCTGCTGTGACCCCACCTCAGCCGGCAGCGCGCCCCATCTCGTTCGAGAAGGTTCAGGTCTCCCTCACGAAGGATTCCGCCGACAAGACCGCCCGGATCGACCTGCGTAAGTCCCAGGGCGATCCGAACTGGGTGCTCACCGTCGGCCTCGAATGGGACGGCCGTGGAGCCATCTACGACCGATCCGGGAACGTGAAGAAGTTCGGCGAGGGCGATCTCGACGTGTACTTCTACTGCCGCAACGAACACACCAACGAATACGTCGTGATCAGCGGCGACCGCGGCCACCGCGGCGATCTCGGAACGTGGCCGTACATCCATCACTACGGTGACAGCAAGGGGCCCGGGCGCGGCAAGAAGCCTGCCGTCGAACAGGTTCGGGTGCTCCCCGACGAGAACGGGGATCTGCTCGTCAACATCTATCAGAGCGTCGACAACGGCACCGGCGCGATCGACACGTTCGGCCGGCCGCGCGTCGCGATCCGATACGGCCGGGCCGGCAAGGACGGGCTGCCGGGTCCGGACGCCGACGAGATTCTCGTGTACGTCGGGAACGGGAAGAACGCCTACTGGGCGACCGTCGCGCACATCGACGTGCAGGATGGTGTGCTGACCGTCGACGGCGAAACCCGTTACAGCAGAATCGGAAGCGAGCGCATGCCCGGGCTCGATTCGAAGGGCACCTGGGTGCGGAGCCCGAAGGGTGGTCCTACGGGTCGGAGCAAGAAGCGCAACGGCGGCCGCGGTCTCGACCGTTACCAGGGGACGTGCCCACGATAGATTCGGACGCCCTGCGGGCGGCTGTCTTGAACCGGCCAGCACTTCTGGCCCCACGTCGGGTGGTGACGTGTGGCTTCGGCTGGACCCGGTCGTTCGTGTCGACCCGTGCGATCGGGTGCTCCGCCACCAGCTGCGGAGGCTGAAGGTGCTGGTGCCCTGCCGGTTTCGGGTTCGGCTCCGTGGCCGGAGACCCGCAGCGTCGATGCGCTGACGTCGGACTGCGGGAGGGTGCTGGGAGAAACGAGCCAAGAAAGAATCGACCTCGGGGACGTCGATAAAGCGCCGCGCTACCGCGCGTTCTGGGAGGCCGTATCGGATACAGATCCGGCTCCACCATCCTTGACATGATCTTCGTTGTCGGCAAGGTGCTCTGTGCAGGTATGCGGCGCACGAATTGGCCGAAGGCCGAGGCCATCACGCGCCCGCATCTTCACCTACATCCCGAAGACCGGCTACGTCGGCGTCGGTGAAGTAACCAGCGAAGCCCAGCCAGCCGACGAGGAAATTCTCACCGTCTACGGGAACGAACTGCCGTCCCGCAGCCTTGAGCTGAGCAGGCCCTACCGCCATGAGATCCACGACGAGAAGGACGGTGAGGACTACAGAGGATGGGTCTTACCGGTCCGGTGGATCACGACCACCTTCACCCTCGCCGACCTTCCCTACATCATTCCGGCAACGGCTGGATTCTCCACCTGATCCACCCTGATTTGAGCTGTGCTGTTTGACGATCCTCAAACAGCACACCCGCAACACCCCGGCGCCCGATTGGCGTCCCGCGGTATCCGGCCATGTGCAGTGCAGCGTGCCGGCCGCCTTCTGTCGACGCGGTCGTCGTCCTTGACGGTGGGGTCGCCGGCGACCGTGCTCTGTGTGCCGGTGAGGCATTGAGGTCCACCTTCGATGCGTTTGTCCACCCGCAACGAGCTCACCGGCACGGTCACGGAGGTCACCGTCGGCGCCGTGATGGCAACTGTGAAGGTCAAGCTCGACGGCGGTGAGCAGATCGTGACCGCCCCGATCACCAAGGAGGCCGTCGACGAACTCGGTCTCGCGGCCGGAGTCGCAGCGACGGTGTTGGTCAAGTCCACCGAGGTCATGCTCGGGGTCGAATAGTCCCGCCGGCGACCGGGTCGGGCGCACCCCGGGTGCCTGTAATCCGGTGCAACCACAGCCGATCTGGTTGAATGCGGCCGTGAAGCCCGCACCGAAAGCAGCGTCCGGGGTCGTGTTCGACTGCGACGGACTGCTGACCGAAATCCTCATCGGGTATGCCCGATGCTCCACCGTGGGCCGTGATCTGCGGGCGCAGCGCACATCCCTCACACGCCTCGGCCGGTAGGCAGGATCCTTACGGGCGGGGGCTCAGTGTCCGGCACGTGTCCCGTGGCGACCGTCGTGGGCGGTGACTTCGAGGGCGACGCGGGTGAGGGTCTCTTCGGCGGGGAGAGCGGCCTGGGCGGATGCCGTCAGGTCGTATCGGGAAAACAGCGACAGGGTACCGGGTGCCGGCGAGGGCGTACCGGACGACGGTTTCGTTCTTCTCGGCCACGAGGAGCATGCCCACCGTCGGTTGGTGTATGTCGTGGAGCCGCAGTCGATCCTCGACCAGAGCAACGTAGAAGCCGAGTTGCCCGGCATCACGCGGGTCGAACTTCGTTGTCTTGAGCTCGATGACCACGTAGCGCAACTGCTCGACGTGGAAGAACAGCAGGTCGACGTAGAAGTCGTCCCCGTCGACGTCGAAATGCACCTGGCGACCGACGAATGCGAATCCCCGACCCAACTCGCGCAGCGTGTCGATGATCCGCGCGACCAGACGCTCCTCGAGTTCCCGCTCGCTCGCGTCGCCGCCGATCGCAAGGAATTCCAGCGCGAACGGATCCTTGGTGAGCTGCTGCGCCAGCTCGAAGTCCCGCTGTTCGAGCGCGGAGCCGAAGTACGAGGGCGCAGCACCCTGACGGCCGTGGAGGCAGGTGGTGATCTGATGAGCGAGCACCGAGCGTGACCACCCGTGCTCGACGTCCCGGGCGGCGTACCACTCACGCAGGTCCTGGTCGTCGAGCTTGTCGAGAAGTTCGGCGATGTGACCCCACGGCAATTGTCCAACGGGTCGTTGGATGATTGCTTCTTCGTCGGGCCATGCCTCGGCGAAGCGTCGCATGTAGAACAGGTTCGCTCGCGAGAAGCCCTTCATGGTGGGGAACTCGGCGCGTAGGTCCGCGGCGAGACGGGACAGCACCTTGGTTCCCCAACGCTCGGTCTGCTGGCGATCCAAGATCGTGCGGCCGATCTGCCAGTAGAGGCCTATCAGCTCGGTGTTCACCTTCCGCTGCGCCTGATACCGCGCCTGGTGTACGCGGCGCTTGAGTTCCTCGAGCGTAGCGGCGTAGTCCGTGGGTTCGAGCTCTGCCATGCCTCGAGCATTGCACCCGCCTCCGACCAGTTCGTTCGAGGCTCCCCGAGCCGGTACACCGCCATGGCGGCCAGGGACTTGACCCACGTGAGCCAGGACGGACTTCGGTCCTGATCGGACATGGCTACTCGGAGATACCGACTGCTGCCGTGCGGACCGTGTACCGGGTCCGAGGCGATGGGCGTGCGGTGCGTGCATGGCGTGCACGCACCGAAGAGACATTGTGCGGCCGCGCTTGCAGATCCCGGCATGCGGACCGGGGTGGTCACAATCCGTCCAGCACGGCGAACAGGTCCCTCGAACGGGGTGTCGGCGCGCTGTTCGATCTCGTCGAAGACCTCGGTGAGGTCCTCGAGGGTCTTGTGGTCGCGGCGCGCATTCCGGAGTGCCGACTACCAGTCGACCAGCAGTCCTTCGTTCCCTGGATGCAATCCCCGAGGGTGGCGTGATGCCGCCCTGGTACACAGCCGCGACCGCTCTCGGAGTGCTGTGGTCGATCCTCGCGTGGGGCGAGCCGCGCGCATCGCTGGTGATCGTGGCGACGGCGCTGCTGGTGCTCAGCGTGGTGATGTCCGTTGTGCTGCTCGTGCCGATCAACAATCGTGTCGCCGCGTGGGCGGGTGGGGGAGCGCCGGACGACTGGCAGGACCAGGTCGGGCAGTGGGATCGCTACCACTACGCGCGGGTCGGCGTTCTCGTCGGCGCCTTCGTTCTGCTGGTGGTCGCGCTCGCGTGAGGTTCCGTGGGATTCCTGCACGGGCAAACACGAATCGACGCGGACGCCCTGCGGGCGGCTGGATTGAACCGATCGGAGACCCTACGGGTCGCTGAGTCTGCTCGGCCCCTTCCCCAACGCTGCCCGGTCGCCATACCCCGATAGACCGTCTCGGCCAGCACTTCTGGCCCCACGTCGGGTGGTGACGTGTGGCTTCGGCTGGACCCGGTCGTTCGTGTCGACCCGCGCGATCGGGTGCTCCGCCACCAGCTGCGGAGGCTGAAGGTACTGGTGCCCTGTCGGTTTCGGGTTCGGCTCCGTGGCCGGAGACCCGCAGCGTCGATGCGCTGACGTCGGACTACGGGAGGGTAGCGACGGGCACGGTCATGCCTCGGTTACCGGAACGGCCCTCGTGCACAACCGTGTAAGAGAAACGCCTGTGGCCCCTCGACCGGCGGGGTCGAAGGGCGGAAGTGTCAGGACGTCGACAGGGGATCGAGCGGAGTCGCTCGCCGGTGCGCGCCTCGATCGGGCGCGTGGATAGAATCCAGCCTACGGTGCATGACAGCTTCCTTCTGTCGTGTGCCCAGACCCCGGATCGGTGTTCCCGCACCGGCCGGGGTCGAACTGTTTTCAGATGATCTTGGGATGGTCCCACGCGAGGTGGGGGCGGTCAACTCGAACACGCGTTCGTGCGCGAAGTTTGGACGACTCCTGGCCTGCGAGTGTCGAGTTCGGGCTGGGGCCCAGTCGGAACGCGAATAGCTGGGGCGATGGCACGCCCTTCCGACTTCATCAAGCAACTCACGTCGACGACGATCTACCACCCCGACGGGACGACGGAGACACGGAAAGCTCCTGCCGTGTGGACACTCGCCCACCGTGGCTTCAGCGGATCCGGTCGCCTCGATGTGTGGGTCTTCCGCGCCAAGGGTGCCGCGCTGTATGCCGGCGCCGTCCTCGCGATGGAGCGAGAAGGACGACGATCAGGGGTGCGAACACGACGATGCCGATACCCACTGCCCGGCAGGCAAGGTCGAATAACTTGCTGCCCTGCAGGGATTCCGATGGAAGTGACGATGGCTGTCACATAGACGAGAAGTCCCACGAGCTCGCCGGAGTACCACGACCGCGTGGGATCGGGGGCGACCCGGTCTCTGCGATCATTTACGGTGTGCCCGTATCCGGGACCAGATCAGCTCCAGCACGATCGCCAATCCCAGCGTCGCCACCATTGCGGCAAACGTCTGCGGGGCGGTCCGCAAGGTCTGCACCACGAATACGACGAGCACGATTACGGTCAACGCGATTCCGGTGACGAGGATGCCGGTTGCCGCTGCAATCTCCCGCCGGAGCCGGAAGGCGCCGATCGACGTGACGAGGAAGATCGCGAGGGCCACCACACTGCCGAGGGAGGCGATCGCGCTCAGATCGACGGACAGGGCCAGAACCAGAATCAGTGCGGCTGAGATGGTCAGCCCTCGGGTGCCACCGACCCATGCTCGACGACCGAATACCGGTGGGAACATGCCGGATTCGGCCAGCTTTCTGGTGGATCCGGCAGCCGCAAAGAGGTTGGCGTTGACCGACGACGAGGTCGCCAGCAGTGCGGCGAGGGCCATGATCGCGAAGCCGGCGTCGCCGAGAGCGGGTTGGGCGGCCACGGCAAGGGCGGTCTCGCCATGCGCGATGACCTCGTCCACCGGCAGCGTCCCGAAGACTCCGACGGAAATCAGAATGTAGAGGGTCACGGTGATGCCCAGCGACAGGTACATCGCGCGGGGCAGGTTGCGGTGCGGGTCGGGAAGGTCCCCGCCGGTGAAGCTGACGACGGTGAATCCGAGGTAGGCGAAGAACGTCAGTGCCACACTCGACACGATGTCCACCGTCGGGGGATAGGTGGAGGGGGCGAGCAGGGCTGGTTCGAGGTCCGCGAGGGTAACCACGATGAAGACCGCGAAGACGGCCAGCAGCAGCACCACGATCGTGGTCTGGACTCGATCGATGAAGGTTGCGCCGGCGATGTTGACCGCGACCACGAGCACGATCACTGCGGCCGTGAGGACCTTGCCCCACACGACGGAGTCGTCGAAAAACAATGCGGCACCATAGCTGCCGAACGAGACGGCGACCATCGCGGTCACGATGAGAGCGGCGAAGTAGAGAAGCCAGGAGGCAATGGCGGTGGTGTGGCCTCGACCGTACGCCTGCAGCAGGAAAGTCACGATGCCACCGGAGGACGGATATCGCGCACCGAGCTTGGCTACCGCATAGCCCTGCAAGGTGGCCACAATTCCCGCCAGCAGGAACGACACCCACACAGCCGACCCGGCCACCGCCCCGGCCTCGCCGAGGAGCGCGAAAATCCCCGCCCCGACCATCGAGCCGACCCCCAGGAAGGCGGCACCGCGCACGGTCATCGACCGCACCGCCACCGAATCGTCTCTCCCTGCGCCGGCCGCCCCGTCGCCGCCGGGCACCTGAGAAGCCTTCTCGTCCATGCCGTCCATAGTTCCCCACGGCAGGACCGTCGGAATCGGGTTTGGCCACCGAAAGATCTGCATGGTGTCGACCGTGCTCACCCTGGCGCTTCCGGGGATGGGTCGTGCTCGATGCACGATCCCGGCGGATCCGTTCGGCGAGACCGTTGATCACCGACACCGAATCTTCGGATCCGCGAGACGAAACGCTCATTCGTCCCGAAGCCGGCAGCGGTCGTATTTACCCGAATTCGCTGCGGCGTCCGGCTGAGCAGGCGCAAGATTCGGTAGTTGCGGGCATACGGGAAATGCGGCGATGAGCGGCCTGGGGAGGACGACCGTGGTCGATGAAATCCATATCGCGGAACTCGAGCGGCGATGCCGATGCCGTGAACGGTGCGGCTGCGGTCTCGCTCGTCGAATGGCCCGATGGCGCCGAGGAACAGAGCACCTACACCGACACCGCAGGTCCACCACAGGGGCGCTCGATCGCGCCGTGACGAGGAAGGCACTGGGATGACATGCAACCTCGGGGCTCACAGCGCCCGGCACCGGATCTCCCACAGGTGGATCTCATGAGTGCCCCGGACATCCCGGCCGACCGGCCGCCCACCGAGTCGAAGGCACGGACCCGCGTTCCGGCCGGGTCCTGGATCTCGTGGCTGGCTCTGGCGTTGATGACCACCAGTTCCGTTGCCAGTCTGCGGCCGTCGCCGACGATGGCCGTCTACGGTCTCGCCTGCGTCTTCTTGTACGTGGTGCCCGCGATCGTGTTCCTGCTCCCGACATCGCTGGTATCGGCCGAATTGGCGTCCGGATGGGAGGGCGGAGTCTACAACTGGGTCGCTCTCGGGATCTCCAAGCCGATGGGCTTTCTGGCGGTGTGGTGCCAGTTCGCGATGACGATCTTCTATTACCCGAGTCTGCTCGGATACGTGGCCAGCACCCTCGCGTACGTCATCAATCCGGCTTTGGCCAGTAGCGGCGTGTGGACCGCCCTGGTCATCATGATCTGCTACTGGTCCGGGGTCTACATCTCCTCCCGCGGCACCAAGGGCGTTGCGGGCCTGGCCAGCGGCGGACTGATCATCGGCACCCTGATCCCGGGGGTGCTGCTGGTGATCCTGGGCGCCGTCTTCCTCGGGCAGGGGAACCCCTCGGCTGCTCCGATGACGGCCGATCATCTGCTGCCGGCCTGGGCCGGACTGGCCAGCCTGGTGTTGATCGTCAACAACTTCCTGTCCTACTCCGGGATGGAGATGAACGCCGTTCACGTCTCCTCGTTGCGCAACCCCGCCAAGGAATTTCCGAAGGCGATGTTCTTCGCGATGGGGCTGGTGCTGTTGATCTTCATCCTGCCCGCACTGGCCATCAGCTGGGTGGTGCCCGCCGAACAGCTGTCCCTGACCGCCGGTGTGATGCAGGCATTCGACGCCGTGTTCGCACAATTCGGCTGGCAATGGCTGACCCCGGTGATCGGAATCATGCTGGTGGCCGCCTCTCTCGGCGGCATGCTGACGTGGTTGGCGGGCCCCTCGAAGGGCCTGCTGCTGATCTCTCGGCAGGAAGGCTACCTGCCGCCGTTCCTGCAGCGGGTGAACAAGCACGGAGTGCAACAGAACATCCTCGTCACGCAAGGTCTGGTCACCACGGTGATCGCCCTCTTGTACGCGTTCATCCCGGACGTGTCGAGCACCTACTGGATCTTCTCGGTGATCACCACCCAGGTGTATCTGATCATGTACCTGCTGATGTTCGTCGCCGCGGTCCGGCTGCGCCGCAAGTTTCCCGACCACCCCCGCGGCTACCGGGCTCCGATGCTCGTCGGGCTCTGCGGCGTCGGCTTCGCCGCCTCGCTCGCTGCTCTGCTCATCGGCTTCATCCCGCCCTCGCAGTTCAGTTCCGGCAACGCCGGGGTCTACTTCCTGATCGTCGCCGCCGGCGCGCTCGGCCTCGGCCTGCTGGTGCCCTACCTGTTCTACAAATCCCGCAAGCCTTCGTGGAAACAACCCGAGGAGAGCTCGTCATGACCACCGCGGAGGAAACATGGAATCGCCGTGACCGCATGATCATCTACGGGGTCGTCGCATTTGTCATCGTCATCCTCACCGTCATTGCCCTGCTCCTGTTTCCCTATGTCTCGTCGAGCCGAGAAGCCGAGGCCAAGGCCGACCAGCTCATCGCCGCCCTGGACCAGGCCGGCGCCCGCACCCCCTCGCGCGACCAGATCGTCAGGGTGCTCGGCGAAGACGGCGGGGCCGTCTGCGCCAATCCCGATGCTCCGTTGACCCGCGCCACCTTGCTGTCCCAGATGGTCAACGGAGCAGGCGGACCGGGCACCCGACCGGTCATCGTGGACGATCGGGTCGTTCAAGGAGAACTGCTGATCATCGAGATCTACTGCCCCGAAAAACTACCCGAGTTCCAGCAGTTCGTGGACGACCTCGAGACCAGCGATGTGGCAGGGGAGTAACCGATGGATCTGACCGAGCGCATCAGCGATCTGATGCCGCAGGTGAAGGAAGAACTGACCGAACTCGTCGCGATGCAATCGGTGGCCGATCCCCGCCGATATCCTCCCGAAGAATGTCACCGTGCGGCGGAATGGGTACGGCAGAAATTCGACCGACAAGGCTTCGCAGATGCCCGCCTGGAAGAAACCGCCGACGGAAGTCACGCCGTGGTCGGGACGAGGCGATGCTCGAACCCGCAGGCCCCGACCGTGCTGCTCTACGCCCACTACGATGTCCAACCCCCGCTCGACGACACCGCTTGGGACACACCACCGTTCCAGCTCACCGAGAAGAACGGGCGCTGGTACGGACGCGGAACCGCCGACTGCAAAGGCAACATCCTCGTTCACCTGACCGCGCTGCGAGCTCTCGGCGGTGAACTCCCCGTGCACCTCAAACTCGTGGTCGAGGGGTCGGAGGAGCAAGGCACCGGCGGCCTGGAAGCGTTCGTCCAGGACAACGCAGATCTCCTGCGCGCTGACGCGATCCTCGTGTGCGACACCGGCAATGCCGACGTGGGAAGACCCGCCGCCACCGTCAGCCTGCGCGGAATGGTCAACGTCGTCGTCACCGTCGAAGCGCTCACCTCCGAGCTGCACTCCGGCATGTTCGGTGGGGCCGCCCCGGACGCCCTTGCCGCTCTGGTCGCCATGCTGGCAACCCTGCGAGATGCCAAGGGCAACACCACTATCCACGGTCTGGACAACAACCAGACCTGGGCCGGCGAGCGCTACCCACCGGAACAGTTCCGCACCGACGCCGGCATGCTCGACACCGAATCCGTGCTCGGCGACGGCACCGTCTCCGACATGCTCTGGGCGCGTCCGGCCCTGACCATCCTCGGCATCGACTGCCCGCCGGTGGTCGGCTCGGCGGCGGCGATCGCGCCGCGGGCCCGCGCCCGCCTGAACCTGCGGATACCCCCCGGACTCGAAGCCCCACAGGCACAGAAGGCCCTCATCGACCATTTGCGTGCCGCCGCCCCGTGGGGAGTCGCCGTCGAGATCGAGGTGGAAGCCTCCGGATCGCCGTTCCGGGCCCGCACCGACGGACCCGCCTATCAGGCCCTCGCGGCAGCCATGCAGCAGGCCTACGGTCGGCCCATGGTCATGCTGGGACAAGGCGGATCCATCCCGTTGTGCAACGTCCTCGCCGACACATACCCCGACGCCGAGATCATCTTGATGGGCGTCGAAGAACCACGGGCCCTGATCCATGCCCCCAACGAAAGCGTCGATCCCGCCGAGATCGCGGCGATGTCGGCGGTCGAAGCCCAATTCCTGCAGAACTACGCGAGCATCCATCCGTGAGACGAAGGAAAGGGAACGATCAGGTTTCGAGGTATCGCTGGTCCAGCACGGTGCGTAGAAGGAACCGCAGGGGCAGCGGTACTTCTCGTCGTCGTGTCCGAGTGCTCGTTGTGAGCAGGTGCGGCGCGACGATTCTGCTACCGCCAATGAGCCGAAGTTCCTGCGATAGAGGCATGATTCGGCGCACACTTGCCTCGTCGCGTCCGTTGGCAAAGGGAGACGAACTGTGTCACAGCATGCGCGTACCGATCAGGAAAGCATGTCCGTCAAACAGGGGATCGCCGCGGGAACCTCGGTCGGGGCCGCAGTCATCATGGTTACGATCGGTGTCCTGCAGTTCTTCCAGGGACTTGCCGCGGTGGCCGAGGACGAACTGCTCGTCCAGGGCCAGGAGTACACGTTCAAGTTCGACTTCACAACGTGGGGATGGATCCACATCGTCCTCGGTGTGGTCATGGTGGTCGTGGGCATCGCCTTGATCACCGGCGTCACCTGGGCGCGGGTGGCGGCGATCGTCATCGCGGCGTTGTCGATCCTGGCGAACTTCATGTGGCTGCCGTACTACCCGGGGTGGGCGATGGCGATCATCGCGCTCGACGTGGTGGTGATCTGGGCGATCTCGACCTGGCAGCCGCGCGCCGACTACCGCTGAGTCGAAGACTCCACCCGGTAACCCGCTTGTCCGATGCGCACTACCGGGAATCGGGACCGGGGCAGTTGTTGCTCCACGCCGATACGCTCGACGGCCTCGAACGACTCCTCGACGAGGTTCCGGTCGCCCCCGGCAGCGGCCACCCCCGCACCGCACATCATGCGTCAAGGTCCGTACGTTGTCTTCCTCCCACCCCCCGCCGGCCGACCGACGGTATTGCTCGTCACCCGGGGCACGTCCGGCGCTCCCGCCGACCGCACTTGCCGGCATCGTCGCCGGCTCCGGCAGAAAGTCCGGGGACCGGTGTGTCCTCGTCTGTCGCATGCCGGACGGCCGTGCCGCCGACCGGCTGTCAGCGCAGCGAAACAGCAGATGCGTGCCCGGGCGGTGCGGGGACCGGTGAATTCCGAGGGGATGCAGGAGGGGTGCGGGACTGCCGCGCTCCTCCCGAACCGGAACTCGTCGTTGCCAGGGGGTGCCGGTGACTTTCCCGGCCACCGGCGGTCGGCGTCGGTCGACCGTCAGCGTCCCTGCGCGACCGTCGGCGGCGCGGGGTCGGCGCTCGACCGGATGGCCGAACCGCCGGAGCCTGCATGCAATTGCGCGCGAGCGTGACGCTCGACGAACAGCGGGACGAAGTCTCGGATTCTGCAGTCGATGTACCGGGCATGGATCTCGGCGACGAGGGCCTCGATGTGCTCGGACGGGATTCCGGGGAACTGACTACGCAGGTTGTCGAGCACACGGACGATGGCCTGGTCCTCGGTGGTACCGTCCATCGGTCCAGTCTGTCACCACGGGGTTGTGGTGCACACGGTTTCGTTCACCGTGACCGCCCGGGCGATGCCCGGGCGGTCACGGTGAACCGGGCCCGCGGATCGGGACTTCCTTGGTATCGAGACGGCCCACGCCGCCCGTCCGTAATGGATCGACATGCCAGTCCAAGGTGTCTCGCAAGTTGATTCTGAATCTGCCGTGTCAAAACATCAGTACGAGAACAACCTTCGGAACCATCCGGTCGCGGGCGCGCATCGTGAGCCTCAGCGGCGCAACGCCGCGGCGGAGATCGGTAAGCCCGCCGCGGCGAGGCGGTCGCATACGTCGGCCGGCGTGCCGGGCGGGTTACGCCACGCTGCGGCAGTAGCGCTGATCGCCTGGTGCACCCGCGCCCCGTCGAGCGTGAACAGGTCCATGACGAACTCGTCCGGGTGCAGGGCCTCGATGCCGAACTGGGCAAGTTCGGTATCGGGGAAGTCGCGCAGGTTCGCGGTGACGATCACCTGCGCTCCGCAGCGGATCGCCGCGGCGAGTACATGCCGATCGTCCTCGTCTGGCAGCCTCAGGGCCGGGATGAGTGCTTCGTACCCGGTGACCCGGCAGTCCGGGACGGCTCGGTTCATCAGCTCCCGCAGCCTGGCCAGGGTTTCGGTGGGGATGTCCGGTCGGTCGGCGGCGAGATTGCGGAACGTCTCGTCGAGAATCCGGTCGGTCCACCGGGCGTGCACCAGCCCGGTCTGGGCCATGCGAATCAGCACGTCGCGAAGCACGTTCGGGTACAGCACGTTCGCGTCGTAGAGGACGGTGAAGGTCACGTCAGTAGAGTCCGAGGTCTTCGGACAGGGCAGCGAGATCGTCCGCGGCCCGCCGCGCATCGCCCTGCTGGGTGCGTCGGTACTCGAGGAGCGAGGATGCCAGGATCCGGCGATGCCGGCCCACCAGCCGGTACCGGATGAGGCCCTGGTCGAGGAGTTTGATCACGTGCGGGCGCGACACATTGAGCAGCTCGGCGGCCTGCTGGGTGGTGAGCTCTGCATGCGCAGGGACCACGGTCACGCCCTGGCCGGCTGCCATGTTCGCCAAGACGTCTTTGATCAACTCCAGGGCGGAACTCGGCAGGTGCACGGACTCCGACGTG
Source organism: Rhodococcus sp. O3 (assembly GCF_048897285.1). NCBI lineage: Bacteria > Bacillati > Actinomycetota > Actinomycetes > Mycobacteriales > Nocardiaceae > Rhodococcus > Rhodococcus sp. O3. Next base: position 1,613 of record NZ_JBMBTE010000045.1, on the reverse strand, counting down.
CCGGCGACGGTGACATCGAACGTGTCGGCACTCGGTTTCACGTCCCGAAGAGCGTTCAGCGCCTGCCGTGCCTGTTCCTGCTCCACGGCACTCGGATGTTCGATCGCGGACATACCCCACCTCCTCCAAGCGAAATATACGCAGCAAACGAAACAAACGCAAAAGTGGGCGGTGTTCGAGTCGCAAGCCCGCCGTGGTGGAAATCTGCCCGGCCCGCTGTGCTCGGGTTCGGGTTCGGTTTCGTGGGTGTGCTGTTTGACGATCGCCAAGCAGCACACCGATCGACCGGGGATCGGGTTCTTCCAGAAACAACATGGAGGCGGTGACGAGCGCCCGGAACGGCCATGCGGCGCTGGCCGCTTCCGAGGAGCCTGTCGACCATCTCGGTCACCGCTACGCTCACGGCATTGTCGGAGAGGAGGCAGCGTGACTCTGAGATTCACACACATGGTGGGCGGGGCTTGTGTGCTTGCAGCGGTCGTAGCAGCGCTCACTCTCGTCGTCGACGACACGGACAACTACCCGATCGAGGAGCAGCAAACCGCCATGTCCACGTACGACAACGTGCCTTCCGACTACGACCCCTCGGTCGAAGAACCTGTGATCGAGGATGGAAAGCCGGAACGCTACGAGGACTTTGCGAGGGATGCCGACCTGGGCAGACATCCCGATGACCGACCTGTGCCCGGCGGAGGAAGTATCACCGTCACCATGGGACAGACGGTGGGGACGGTGCGGGAATGGCACGGCGAGCTGGGGTGGGGAGTGTTGGACTCTCCTGACACCCCGGGCGGGTGCTGGGTGTACTGGAGCACCATCGAGGGAACCGGGTTCCGTGCCTTGAGCGTAGGGGCGACGGTCGAGTTCGGCTGGGAACTTGCGCAGCAGGACGGATATTCGTTCCGGGCCACCCGCGTCTACCCGCGGGATGAGTGACCGGCGATGACCCCAGGCTACGAGTACCAGCAGCTCGCGTGGCAGGTGGACGATGTCCTCGGCGATGTATCTGCCGGTGACTGGGTCACCGCCGCGCTGACCCGCTTCGATTCCACCGTCGGATCGTTGGTGCCGCCGATCTACTCGGCCTACACGCGGATCCTGCATCCGGCGATGCGCGTCGAGCACGACTCCGGGGAACAGGTCCCGGTGCGGTGGGCCGAGGTCGCGGCCGCGACCGCCGGGGTGGTCCATCCGACCGTCGAGTGGTTCTCCCTGCTGCACGCCGGGACCAGCCGCGGTGCCGGGGACGGTGCGGGCATCGTGTGGGACGAGGCACCCGAGATTGGGGACATGCCCGAAGACCAGGTCGCAGTGCTGGCCGCGGTGCTCACCGGGCACACCGGCACCCCGGACGACTGCTGGTTCGGGTTCTGGGACGGTCGCGGCGCCGGACAGCGTCTGGGACTGCCGAGATTCGGGCCGCGGGTGAGCATCCCCGGGCGCGAGAACTATCTGGTCCACGGCACCGTGCGTGACGCGGTGCGCGCCCTGGATTCGTGGCGTCCGAACCTGTCGTGGCCGCGGGACCGGGCGTGGTTCGTCGCCACCGACATCGATCTGATGTCGACCTACATCGGCTCGTCGGTCGAGTGTGCCGGAGCGCTGCGTGCGCA
>NZ_JBMBTE010000044.1:0-43163 GCF_048897285.1 Rhodococcus sp. O3 | reverse complement strand
CCGCGCCGGAGCCGGAAGTGGTTACGCCCGAGCCCGAGGTGATCGAGCCGGAGGTCGTGGCCGCGCCGGAGACCGCCGCGCCGGAGACCGCCCCCGCACCCGCGATCGAGGAGATCGCTCCGACCGCCGGTCGTCTCGACCGGCTGCGCGGCCGGCTGGCCCGGTCCCAGTCGGCGATGGGCAAGAGCCTGCTCGGCCTGCTCGGCGGCGGCGACCTGGACGAGGACTCGTGGGAGGAGATCGAGGACACCCTCCTCATCGCAGACCTCGGTGCCGCTACCACCACCAAGATCGTCGAGCGGCTGCGCCACGAGATGGCCGCGCGCAACGTGCGCACCGAGGCCGACGCGCGCGCGGTCCTGCGTGACGTACTCGTCGACGAACTGCACCCCGAGCTGGACCGGTCCATCCGGGCGCTGCCGCACGACGATCACCCGTCTATCCTGCTGGTTGTCGGTGTCAACGGCACCGGCAAGACCACCACGACGGGCAAGCTGGCGCGCGTGCTCGTCGCCGACGGGCGCCGCGTGCTCCTCGGTGCCGCCGACACGTTCCGTGCCGCCGCCGCCGATCAGCTGCAGACCTGGGCCGAGCGCGTCGGCGCCGAGGTGGTGCGCGGCAAGGAGGCCGGTGACCCCGCGGCCGTCGCGTTCGATTCCGTCGCCCGCGGCATCGAGAACGGGGTCGACGCCGTGCTCATCGACACCGCCGGCCGACTCCACACCAAGACCGGTCTGATGGACGAACTCGGCAAGGTGAAGCGGGTCGTCGAGAAGAAGGCCGCGGTCGACGAGGTTCTGCTCGTGCTCGACGCGACGATCGGCCAGAACGGGCTCACACAGGCCCGCGTGTTCGCGGAGGTCGTCGACATCACCGGTGTCGTCCTGACGAAACTCGACGGGACCGCCAAGGGTGGCATCGTCTTCCAGGTCCAGCACGAACTGGGTGTGCCGGTGAAGCTCGTGGGTCTCGGGGAGGGCGCCGACGACCTGGCGCCGTTCGAGCCGGGCGCGTTCGTGGACGCTCTGCTCGGCTGAGCGGCGCGCCCGCTCGTCGCAGTCGACGGTGAGAGGGAAGCCGCGCGACGACACGACCCGTATCTCCGGCAGGGGTGCGAGGGACACGTGCCGCGCGGTTTTTCCCATTTTTCGGACGCTTCGGGCGAAGAACGCAAACCGGGAAACAGAGAAGAAACACGAAGCGGGATCCCGTTCACTTCGTAGAAACAACACGGCGCTTCCACGGAAACATCTCGGCAGCAAGCTTTCCTCAATCACGCGCTGACCGGCGCGGTATCTAGGGAGGTTGCAAGTGGAGGAAGTGGTGAACACCGGCGACGCAGCATGGATGCTGATGGCGGCCTCGCTGGTGCTGCTGATGACACCGGGCTTGGCGTTCTTCTACGGCGGCATGTCGCGCGCCAAGTCGGTGCTGAACATGATGATGATGTCGTTCGGCGCCATGGCTGTGATCGGCGTGATCTACGTTCTGTGGGGCTGGTCGATGTCCTACGGCACCGAGAGTGTCGGCGGCATCTTCGCCAACCCGTTCGAATTCTTCGGTCTCCAGGGCGCGATCTACGACGAGGAGGGTGGATTCCTCCCCGGCCTGGGCAACTACCCGCAGATCATCGACATCGGCTTCCAGGTCACGTTCGCGATCATCACCACCGCGCTGATCTCCGGCGCCCTCGCCGAGCGCGTGAAGTTCGGGACGTGGATGGTCTTCGCCGGCCTGTGGGTGACCTTCGCCTACTTCCCGCTCGCCCACATGGTGTGGGGTGGCGGTCTTCTGTCCGGCTCCGAGGACGGCATCGCCGCGAAGCTGTTCGGCACCGTCGACGACGGTGAGGGCGGTCTGACCGCCGCAGTTGCACCGATCGACTTCGCCGGTGGCACCGTCGTCCACATCAACGCCGGTATGGCCGCCCTGGTTCTCGCCCTGGTCATCGGCAAGCGCGTCGGCTTCGGCACGGTTGCGATGCGTCCGCACAACCTGCCGTTCGTGATGCTCGGTGCCGCGCTCCTGTGGTTCGGATGGTTCGGCTTCAACGCCGGCTCCGCGTTCGCCGCCGACGGTATCGCCGGCCTGGCCTGGGTCAACACGACCACCGCGACCGCTTCCGCGATCCTCGGCTGGCTCCTGACCGAGCGCATCCGGGACGGCAAGGCCACCAGCCTCGGTGCCGCCTCCGGTGCTGTCGCCGGTCTCGTCGCCATCACCCCCGCGGCCGGCGCGCTGAGCCCGGTCGGCTCCATCGCCCTCGGTGTCGTCGCCGGTGTGCTGTCCGCCCTCGCGGTCGGCCTGAAGTTCAAGTTCGGTTACGACGACTCGCTCGACGTCGTCGGCGTGCACCTGGTTTCCGGTCTCTGGGGCACCATCGCGATCGGTTTCCTGGCCACCGACACCGGCCTGTTCTACGGCGGCGACTACAAGCAGCTGGTCGTGCAGATCGTGATCGCCCTGGTCGCCGTGGTGTTCACCGCGATTGTCACCGCCGTGATCGCGTTCGCGCTCAAGCCGCTCGGCTGGCGTGTGTCGCCGGAGGAAGAGGCGCGCGGTATCGACGAGTCGGAGCACGCGGAATCCGCATACGACTTCGTCTCGGCGCTCAGGTGAGATAAGAAGACGAACGTAGCGGCACGGCAGACTTGGGAAGGATGAGGAAATGAAGCTGATCACGGCAATTGTCAAACCGTTCACCCTCGAAGACGTGAAGGCGGGTCTCGAGCAGGCGGGCGTGCTTGGCATGACCGTCAGCGAGGTCCAGGGATACGGACGCCAGAAGGGTCACACGGAGGTCTACCGCGGAGCCGAGTACTCGGTCGACTTCGTGCCCAAGGTGCGCGTCGAGGTCGTCGTCGACGACGCCGCCGTGGACAAGGTGGTCGAGACGATCGTCGAGGCCTCGCGGACCGGGAAGATCGGTGACGGCAAGGTCTGGGTCACCCCCGTCGAGTCGGTGATCCGAGTTCGTACCGGAGAACGAGGCACGGATGCACTCTGACCCCAAGGGGTCCGGAACGCGCGGCCCCGATCCCGCTGCACGAGCAGCGGGATCGGGGCCGCCCGTGTCCTCCGGGCCGGACGCGTCCCTCGCCACCGCGGGCGGTGCCGCCGCCGACCTGGCCATCGCCCGCGATCAACTGCTCGCCGGTGGTGTCCGCAACCGCCGCCTCGATTCGGCTGCGCTGCGGCACGCGCTGGTGGACCTGCACGAATTCTGGCTCACCACGAAAGGCTCCGAGGTCGGGATCGTCCCCGACTGCGGTTTCGCGATCGTCGCCGTCGGCGGTCTGGGCCGTCGCGAGATGCTGCCGTACTCCGATCTCGACCTCATCCTGTTGCACGACGACATGGAACCGGCCGTGGTGTCCGACATCGCGGACCGGCTCTGGTACCCGTTGTGGGACGCCCACATCAAACTCGACCACAGTGTTCGCACCGTCCCGCAGGCGTTGCAGGTCGCGGCGTCCGACGTGACCGCTGCCCTGGGCATGCTCGAGGCCCGGCACATCGCCGGGGACATCGAGCTGAGCAACCTGCTGATCGGCGGGGTGCGCAGGCAGTGGCGGACCGGGATCCGAGCACGCTTCGACGAACTCATCGAACTCACCGAGACACGCTGGCAGCGCAGTGGGCAGATCGCGCACCGCGCCGAACCGGACCTCAAGAGCGGCCGAGGAGGGTTGCGGGACGTGCAGTTGCTCAATGCCCTGTCCGTCGCGCAGCTCACCGACGGCATGCCGGGGTTGGGGCCGGACGTGCCCGGCGGCGGACTCGCCGCGGCGCACCGCCGGTTGCTCGACGTGCGCACCGAGCTGCATCGCGTCGCGGGACGCGCCCGCGACCAGCTCCGCGCCCAGGACGCCGACGAGATCGGTGCCGCGCTGCGCATCGGCGACCGCTTCGATCTGGCCCGGATGCTCACCGAGTCCGCGCGGACCGTCAGCTACTCCGTCGAGGTCGGGATCCGCACCGCGGGCAACGCCCTGCCGCGGCGCGGACTGTCGAGGCTGCGCCGGCTCCCGGTGCGGCGCCCGCTCGACGAGGGTGTCGTCGAGCACGCGGGGGAGGTCGCGCTCGCCCGCGATGCGCATCCCCGGAAGGATCCGGGCCTGATCACCCGGGTCGCGGCCGCGGCCGCGCAGGCCGGGCTGCCGATCTCCGCCTCGACGCTGAACCGGCTCGCCGACAACGCCCCGGAGCTGCGCGAACCGTGGCCGCGGTCGGCGTTCAACGACCTGCTGGTTCTGCTCGGTTCCGGCCGGCGTGCCGTCGACGTCATCGAGTCCCTCGACCGCACCGGGCTGTGGGGCAGGCTCCTGCCGGAATGGGGTGCGGTGCGCGATCTGCCCCCGCGCGACGCGGTGCACACCTGGACGGTGGACCGGCATCTGGTGGAAACGGCGGTGTACGCGGGCGGGCTCACGACCCGGGTCGCACGACCCGACCTGCTGGTGCTCGGCGCCCTGTTGCACGACATCGGCAAGGGCCGCGGCGGCGACCACAGCATCGTCGGCGCCGAGCTGGCGACGCAGATCGGGCGCCGGATGGGACTGTGGCCGTCGGATCTCGCGCTGCTCACCGCGATGGTGCGGCACCACCTGCTGCTGCCGCACACCGCGACGCGCCGCGACCTCGACGATCCGGCGACCGTGCAGTCCGTCGTCGACGCACTCGACGGCGACCCGGTGCTGCTGGAACTGCTGCACGCCCTCGCCGAGGCCGATTCGCTGGCCACCGGTCCGGGGGTGTGGGGTGACTGGAAGGCCTCGCTGATCCGGGAACTGGTCCGGCGCTGCCGGATGGTGATGGCGGGGGAGGAGTTGCCCACCCCCGACCCGATCGATCCGGAGCTCGCGCAGCTCGCCGCCGACGGCGGTGTGCACGTGACATTGCAGCCCGGCGAGGGTCCGCACTCGTACACCGTGTCGGTGGTGGCGCCGGACGAACCGGGGCTGCTCGCGGACGCGGCGGGCGTGCTGGCGCTGCACGGGTTGCGGGTGCTGTCCGCTTCGCTCGGCAGCCACGCCGGTAGCGCCGTGAACAGTTTCGTGGTGGCCCCCCGGTTCGGAACGCCGCCCGAGGCCGGGTTGCTCCGGCAGGAACTGATCCGCGCACGCGGCGGCGACCTGGATCTGCCGGCGGCGCTGGACGCGAAGGAACAGGCCGCGCGGGAAGCGCAACTGCCGGAACAGCCCGAACGGGCCGTGCCGGTCGTGTACGCGCTGGCACCGCCACGCGTGATCTGGTTCGACGCTCCCGATCCCGGACAGGTCATCCTCGAGCTGCGCGCCGAGGACCGTCTCGGGCTGCTGTGCCGGCTCGCCGAGGCGTTCGAGTCGGTCGGTGCCGACGTGCGGTGGGCGCGGGTCACGACCCTCGGCACAGCGGTCGTCGATGCGTTCTGCATCGACCTCACCGGGACCGACACCCGGGCCACCCGGGAGCAGCTCGAGCAGGCCGTGCTCGCGGTGGTGCCGGGCGTCGAACCGAAGAAACCCGAGGCGACCGCCTGACCGGGTAGCCGCCCGCCGTGACGTCACGATCGCGGCGAGCGGCTACCCTGGATCGCAGCACTGTCCGTCTTTCGCAGAACCCAGGAGCGCATTCGGTGTTCGAATCCCTTTCCGACAGGTTGACCGGGGTCCTGAAGGACCTGCGCGGCAAGGGGCGCCTCTCCGATGCCGACATCGACGCCACGTGCCGCGAGATCCGTCTCGCCCTGCTCGAGGCCGACGTCGCGCTGCCCGTGGTGCGCGCGTTCATCGCGAAGATCAAGCAGCGCGCCAAGGGTGCCGAGGTGCACGGCGCGCTGAACCCCGCCCAGCAGGTCGTCAAGATCGTCAACGAGGAACTCGTCGGGATCCTCGGCGGCGAGACCCGCCGCCTGCGGCTCGCGAAGAACCCGCCGACGGTGATCATGCTCGCCGGTCTGCAGGGTGCCGGTAAGACCACGCTCGCCGGCAAGCTCGCGGCCTGGCTCAAGGGCCAGGGACACACCCCGATGCTGGTCGCGTGCGACCTGCAGCGCCCCGGTGCCGTCAGCCAGCTCCAGATCGTCGGTGAGCGCGCCGGAGTGACCGTGTTCGCGCCGCACCCGGGGACCTCGATCGGTGGTGGCGAGAACGAACTCGGCGTGTCCGCCGCCGACCCGGTCGCCGTCGCGAAGTCCGGCGTCGAGGAAGCCCGCAACAAGCAGTACGACGTGGTCATCGTCGACACCGCCGGCCGCCTCGGCATCGACGAGGAACTGATGGCGCAGGCCGCGAACATCCGCGATGCCGTGCAGCCGGACGAGACCCTGTTCGTGCTCGACGCGATGATCGGCCAGGACGCGGTGAGCACCGCCGAGGCGTTCCGCGCCGGGGTCGGGTTCACCGGCGTCGTCCTCACCAAGCTCGACGGTGACGCCCGCGGTGGTGCGGCGCTGAGCGTGCGCGAGCTGACCGGGCAGCCGATCCTGTTCGCGTCCACCGGCGAGAAGCTCGAGGACTTCGACGTCTTCCATCCCGAGCGCATGGCCAGCCGCATCCTCGGTATGGGCGACGTGCTCACCCTCATCGAGCAGGCCGAGCAGGTCTTCGACGCCGAGCAGGCCGAGAAGACCGCGTCCAAGATCGGCTCCGGGGAACTCACCCTCGAGGACTTCCTCGAGCAGATGATGGCCGTGCGCAAGATGGGCCCGATCGCGAACCTGCTGGGCATGCTGCCCGGCGCCGGGCAAATGAAGGACGCGCTCGCCAACGTCGACGAGAAGCAGCTCGACCGCATCCAGGCGATCATCCGCGGCATGACCCCGGAGGAACGCGCCGATCCGAAGATCATCAACGCCTCCCGGCGGCTGCGCATCGCGAACGGTTCGGGCGTGAAGGTCTCCGACGTCAATCAGCTCGTCGACCGGTTCTTCGAAGCCCGCAAGATGATGGCGGCGATGGCCGGCCGCATGGGCATGCCCGGCGCCCGCAAGAACCAGCGCAGCAACAAGAAGGGCAAGAAGGGCAAGAAGGGCGGTCGCGGACCGACCCCGCCGAAGATCAAGGGCGGATTCCCCGGCGGGCTCCCGGCCGGGTTCCCGGGTGCGGGCGGCGGCATGCCGGCCGGTTTCCCGGATCTGTCCAACATGCCGAAGGGTCTCGACGAACTGCCCCCGGGCCTCGAGGGCTTCGACCTGTCGAAACTGAAGCTGCCGAAGAACTAGTTCCGCCGAAGAACCGGGCTGCCGATCCCACCTCGATGCCGGATTCGTCCGGGCGGGGTGGGATCTGGCAGAATGGTTCGCTGTCGTCGCATCCGGTTCCGTACCGCGCGGCGGTCACAGGTTAGAGGCAAAACCGGGCGTGCCAGAAGGGCGCGTCGTCCGAATTGCACGTGACATGCGCGTTCGCGCGCTCGAAGGGAAAACAGCAGTGGCTGTCAAGATCAAGCTCACCCGCCTCGGCAAGATCCGCAACCCCCAGTACCGCATCGTGGTCGCGGACTCGCGTACCCGCCGCAACGGCCGGGCCATCGAGACGATCGGCAAGTACCACCCGAAGGAAGAGCCCTCGCTGATCGAGGTCGACTCCGAGCGTGCGCAGTACTGGCTGGGTGTCGGCGCGCAGCCGACCGAGCCCGTCCTGAACCTCCTCAAGATCACCGGTGACTGGCAGAAGTTCAAGGGCCTGCCGGGCGCCGAGGGCACCCTGAAGAAGGCGGAGGCGAAGCCGACCAAGCTCGAGCTGTTCCAGGCCGCGCTCGCGCAGGCCGAGAACGAGCCCGCCGCCGAGGCCATCACGCCCAAGAAGAAGAAGGCCGCCAAGGACGAGGCTGCCGAGGCTCCCGCCGAGGCCGCCGACGCCGAGTCCACCGAGGCTGCCGAGTAATGAGTGCCGTTGTCGCCGATGCCGTCGAGCATCTCGTTCGTGGGATCGTCGCCAACCCCGACGACGTGCGGGTCGAGCTGATCACCGGCCGTCGGGGGCGCACCGTCGAGGTGCACGTGCACCCCGACGATCTCGGCAAGGTGATCGGTCGCGGTGGGCGCACCGCGACCGCACTGCGGACCCTCGTCACCGGCATCGGTGGTCGCGGAATCCGCGTCGACGTCGTCGACACCGACCAGTAGGCGAGCGGCAGTGGAGCTCGTCGTGGGCCGTGTGGTCAAGTCGCACGGCATCAAGGGTGAAGTGGTCGTCGAGGTTCGCACCGACGAACCCGAGGAGCGTTTCGCCGTCGGCGCCGAGCTGCGTGGCCGCAAGCCCCGCGAGCAGACCCTGCACACGTACACGGTGGAAGCCGCCCGGGAACACTCCGGGCGGCTTCTGCTGCGTCTGCGTCAGGTCGCCGACCGCAACGCCGCCGATGCCCTCCGCGGCACGCTGTTCGTCGTCGACAGCTCCGACCTGCCGCCGAGCGACGATCCCGACGAGTTCTACGACCACGAACTCGAAGGGCTCACCGTCCGGATCGTCGAAGGGCGGCCCGACGCCGGCACCGAGGTCGGTACCGTCCGCGAGGTGCTGCACACCGCTGCGGGCGAACTGCTCGCGATCCGGCCGGCCGGCTCGGATCGCGGCGAGCTGTTGATCCCGTTCGTGACGGCGATCGTGCCGACCGTCTCGATCTCCACCGGCATCATCGAGATCGACCCGCCCGACGGGCTGCTCGACCCCGACTTCGGCGAGCCCCCGTCTCGTGGAAAAGACAAGGGAGACAAGTAGTTCCGTGCGACTCGATGTCGTCACCATCTTCCCCGAGTATCTCGAGCCGTTGCGCGCGGCGCTGCTCGGTAAAGCCATGGACAAGGGCCTGATCTCCGTCGGCGTCCACAACCTGCGCGACTGGACCCACGACGTGCACAAGGCCGTCGACGACTCCCCGTACGGCGGTGGACCCGGCATGGTGATGAAGCCGACCGTGTGGGGACCGGCGCTCGACGACGTCCTCGCCGGACCGGACGGCGAACCCGACCCCGACGTGCTGCTCGTCGTCCCCACCCCGGCCGGAGTGCCGTTCACCCAGGAAACCGCGCACCGCTGGTCCGGTGAGAAGCGGATCGTGTTCGCGTGCGGCCGCTACGAGGGCATCGATCAGCGGGTGTTCGACGACGCCGCGCGGCGCGTGCGCGTCGAAGAGGTCAGCATCGGCGACTACGTGCTCATCGGCGGGGAGGTCGCGGTCCTCGTCATGGTCGAGGCGGTCGTCCGGCTGCTGCCCGGTGTGCTCGGCAATCAGCAGTCGCACCAAGAGGATTCGTTCTCCGACGGCCTGCTCGAAGGACCGAGCTACACGCGCCCCGCGAGCTGGCGCGGTCTCGACGTGCCGCCCGTGCTCATGTCCGGCGACCACGCCAAAGTCGCGCAATGGCGCCGCGAACAGTCCCTGATCCGCACCCGCGAACGCCGGCCCGACCTGCTGCCGGACACGCCGGGCGAGTGAGTCCGCTTCCCGCTCGGTAGGTCTCGGGCGAGGGGCTCTCGAACGAGGGCCGGATCGCACGCATCAATGCGTCGGCTTCCCGAACGCTTCCTGGACCACCAGGGTCACCGTGTCACGCGCGTGCGCCGCGCTCGCATCGTCGGTGACATCGACCAGCGCAGTGTCCGGCAACGGCGTCCACTCCGCAAGGTCGGGATCGTCGTAGTGCACCTTCTCGCGGGACAGGACCGCGACCACGTAACGGTGGTCGTCGCCGAAGAATCCGGTCGACAGGTGGATCCAGTTGCCGTCCACGCAGCACATCCAGCCCTGCTTGACGCCCAGCTCGGTCGCGTCGGGCAACCCGTCGGGCAGTCCGAAACGCTGGTCGTATCCGTCGGAACCGGCGGGCTCGAAGTCGAGCAGATGGCCCACGAGCGTCGCGGTGCCGCGCTCGTCCAGACCCGAGGTGCCGCCCAGCACGGCGTCGTACCAGGTGAGCAGATCGGACGCTGTGGTGACGGTGTTCCACCAGTTTCCGTCGTAGGGGGCGCTGGTGTCGGTGAGGCCGTGCCGATGGACGACCCGATCGACGATCTCGCTGCCGCCGTAGCGCGACCACAGATCGTTCGCCGCGGAATCGTCCGAGCGCGACAGCATGGCCGCGATCTCGTCGTATTCACCCTCGCCCAGCGCGATCTCGCTGGTACCCGCACGGAACAGCAGGTCGTCGGCGATGAACAGCTTGACCACCGACGCCGTCTCGATCGGTTCGTCCGCGCCGGCCACCGTGCGCGACCCGGTTTCGCGATCGAGCAGCGCGACCGTAACCCGCGCACCCCGCTGGGCCTCGGCCAGGGCAGCTGCGGCGACCACGCGGTCGGTCAGCGCCTGCACCTTCATCGTGTAGGGAACCTCGGGGGCGGGCACGGGAAGGAACTCCACCGTCGGGTGCGGAGCAGTGACCCCGACCATGAGAACCTCGGAATCGGAGGACACCGAGCCGCAGGCCACCGCGGTCGCTGCCGCGAACAGCAACGAGACGATCGATCGGCGTCTGCCCCGAGGCCCGGACATCAGGTGCTCCTACTCCCATTGTGCGGCGACGCCGACGTCTCCGGTATCCAGTTTTCCTCGCGCGTCGCACGAGGATGACGCGATGAGGATAGCGGTAGGGTTCGACGTCGTGACGACTGCTCTCAAGACCGTTAACCAGCGCCTCGCCGAGGAACTCGACGTCCGGGAGAATCAGGTGGCCGCAGCGGTCGACCTGCTCGACGGCGGAGCCACGGTGCCGTTCATCGCCCGGTACCGCAAGGAAGTGACCGGAGCCCTCGACGACGCTCAGCTTCGGCAGCTCGACGAACGGTTGCGCTACCTGCGCGAACTCGACGAGCGGCGCGCAGCGATCCTCGAATCGATCGAGGGCCAGGGCAAGCTCGACGACCACCTGCGCGGACAGATCATGCTCGCCGACACCAAGGCGCGGCTCGAGGACATCTACCTGCCGTTCAAGCCCAAGCGGCGCACCAAGGCGCAGATCGCGCGGGAAGCGGGGCACGAACCGGTCGCCGACGCGCTCATCGGGGACCCGACGACCGATCCCGCGCAGTACACGGCCGAACAACTCGACGGCGCCCGCGCCATCCTCGTCGAACGGTTCGCCGAGGACGCCGACCTGGTCGGGGAACTGCGCGAGGCGATGTGGTCGCGTGGCCGGCTGGTCTCGGCGGTGCGCCCGGGCAAGGAGACCGAGGGCGCGAAGTTCGCCGACTACTTCGAGTTCTCCGAGCCGTTCACGGATCTGCCGTCGCACCGCATCCTCGCGGTGCTGCGCGGCGAGAAGGAAGAGGTGCTGAGCCTCACCCTCGAACCGGACAGCGACGATCCGCAGCCGGGGGAGCGCACCTACTTCGAGGGCCGCATCGCCGCCCGGTTCGGCATCGCCGACCAGGGCCGCGCCGCCGACAAGTGGTTGCTCGACACCGTGCGCTGGGCGTGGCGCACCAAACTGCTCGTCTCCCTCGGTCTCGACACGAGGATGCGGCTGCGGCAGTCCGCCGAGCAGGACGCCGTCGACGTGTTCGCCGCGAACCTGCGCGACCTGCTGCTCGCCGCACCCGCGGGTACTCGCCCCACGATGGGCCTGGACCCCGGTTTCCGGACCGGCACGAAGGTCGCGGTCGTCGACGCCACCGGCAAGGTCGTCGACCACGCGACGATCTATCCGCACCAGCCGCACAACAAGTGGGATCAGGCGCTCGCGACGCTCGCGGGTCTGGTCGCGAAGCACGGCGTCGAACTCGTCGCGATCGGCAACGGGACCGCGTCCCGCGAGACGGACGCCCTCGCCACCGAGCTGATCGCGAAGTCCGGTGCGACGAACCTGACGAAGATCGTCGTGTCCGAGGCCGGCGCGTCCGTGTACTCGGCGTCCGCCTACGCCTCGCAGGAACTGCCGGACCTGGACGTGTCCATCCGGGGTGCGGTGTCCATCGCCCGGCGGCTGCAGGACCCGCTCGCCGAACTCGTGAAGATCGACCCGAAGTCGATCGGCGTCGGCCAGTACCAGCACGACGTGTCCGAGACCCTGCTGGCGCGTTCGCTCGGCGCGGTCGTCGAGGACGCGGTGAACGCCGTGGGTGTGGACGTGAACACCGCGTCGGTGCCGCTGCTCGCGCGTGTGTCGGGCATCTCGGGGTCCCTCGCCGAGAGCATCGTCGCGCACCGCGACCAGAACGGCCCGTTCCGCACCCGTTCGGCCCTCAAGGATGTGGCGCGGCTCGGCCCGAAGGCGTTCGAGCAGTGCGCGGGCTTCCTGCGCATCCCCAACGGCGACGACCCGCTCGACAGTTCCGCGGTGCACCCCGAGGCCTACCCGGTGGTGCGGCGCATCGTCGAGCGCACCGGCAGCACCGTGCGGGAACTGATCGGCAACACCACGGCGCTGCGCGGGGTGCGGCCCGCCGAGTTCGTCGACGACCGATTCGGCCTGCCCACCGTCACCGACATCATCGCCGAACTCGAGAAGCCCGGCCGCGACCCGCGGCCGGAGTTCAAGACCGCGACCTTCGCGGCCGGCATCGAGAAGGTCGCCGATCTGAAGCCGGGCATGGTGCTCGAGGGCGTGGTCACCAACGTCGCCGCGTTCGGTGCCTTCGTCGACGTCGGCGTCCACCAGGACGGCCTGGTGCACGTGTCGGCGATGTCGCGCAGCTTCGTCAAGAATCCGCACGACGTCGTCAAGTCCGGTGAGGTCGTCAAGGTCAAGGTGCTCGATGTGGACGTGCCGCGCCAGCGCATCAGCCTGACGCTGCGCCTCGACGACGAGATCCCCGCCGGCGACGGCAACGGCGGTGCGGCCCCGTCCGCGCGCGGCGGAGCCCGCCCCGGTGGTCAGCAGCGCCGCAACCCGCGGCAGGGCGGCGGGAATCCGGGTGGCGGCCGGCAGGGCGGTGGACGGCAGGGGTCGCGGGACCGCCGCTCCGACTCGGCGCCCGCTTCGGGGTCGATGGCCGACGCACTGCGCCGCGCCGGATTCGGGAAGTAAATCCGACGGGCCGGGGTTCGTGTCGGGTCACCGGCGCGGCCCCGGCCTGACATGCTGGGACTCATGCGGTCGAGGGTGGCTCCATGAGCGAATGGCTCCGGCACGAGATCATCGACAGAGGGCGGCTGCCCCTGCTCTTCTTCCTCCTGGGGTTCCTCGCCGCGTTCCTGTTCATCCGGCTCAGCGTGCGACTGATCCGCGCCCAGGTGCGCTGGTGGCCCGGGAACATCACACCGGGTGGTCAGCACGTGCACCACGTCGTCTTCGGTGTGGTCACCATGGTGATCTCCGGCGGTGCGCTCATCGCCGTCTACGAGAACGGGAGCCAGGTCACCGGTGCCGCGCTGGCGACGTTCTTCGGGATCGGCACCGCCCTGACCCTCGACGAGTTCGCGCTGATCTTCTACCTGAACGACGTCTACTGGGAGGAGGAGGGGCGGGTCTCGGTCGACGCCGTGTTCGTCGCGCTGGCCGTGACCGGTCTCGTGCTGCTGGGCGTGCAGCCCTTGGAGCTGGCCGACGTCACCGACTTCAACGAGAGCACCTCGTGGGTTGTCCGGGCGGGCATCATCGTATCGGCGCTGATCAACCTCGGGCTCGCAGCGATCGTGCTCCTCAAGGGCAAGATCTGGACGGGGCTGGTCGGCCTGTTCTTCCTACCGTTGCTGCTCATCGGTGCGATCCGCCTGTCGCGGCCGGGGGCTCCGTGGGCGCGGTGGCGGTATCAGGGCAAGCCTCGCAAGATGCGCCGCTCGATCGCCCGTGAACGCCGCTACCGCCGGCCGATGATCCGGGCGAAGATCTTCGTGCAGGACCTCGTCGCCGGGCAGCCCACGCTCGACACGGTGCGGGACAGCGTGGAGCATTCGCGGGTCGCCGCGGAAGCCGAACTCGACCGCACCGTGCACGCCGCACCCCCTCCGATTTCATCGACCGGCGCTGCATCTGGCACAATTGACGGGTTGCCCGGATCGGGCACGCCTACCTGACCTGGGTACGAACCAGTCGAGCGCCGCCTGAAGGCGGCCGCCGCTCGGTTCCTCTGCTCGAGCGAACAAGAGGATGAACAACCGATGAACACCCTGGACTTTCTGGACGCCAAGTCCCTGCGCGACGACATCCCGGAGTTCCGTCCCGGTGACACGCTGAACGTGCACGTCAAGGTTATCGAGGGCTCGAAGGAGCGCGTGCAGGTCTTCAAGGGCGTCGTGATCCGGCGTCAGGGCGGCGGTGTCCGCGAGACCTTCACCGTTCGCAAGGTGTCGTTCGGCGTCGGCGTCGAGCGGACCTTCCCGGTCCACAGCCCCAACCTCGCCAAGATCGAGGTCGTCACCCGAGGTGACGTGCGTCGCGCCAAGCTGTACTACCTGCGCGACCTGCGCGGCAAGGCCGCCAAGATCAAGGAAAAGCGCTGAGCGCTCACGCCTGATCCCACGGTTCACGCGAAGCCCGGTCCGGAAGTACCCGGACCGGGCTTCGTGGCGTGTGTGGTGTCCGCGCAGTCGAGTGAAGCCCAGAGGCTAGTCTGATCCGGTGGCAGATACACCGCAGGATCCGGCAGTGCCGGAGTCGCAGGACCGCCTCGCCCATCGGGGATCCGGGGATCGGGAGACCATCGGTTCCCGAGAGCGGAAGGATTCGGGGGAAACCAAGAAGCAGAAGTCGTTCTGGCGCGAACTGCCACTGCTGATCGTCGTCGCACTCGTCCTGAGTTTCCTTCTCCAGACATTCATCGCGCGGGTCTACCTGATCCCCTCGGAGTCGATGGAACCCACCCTGCACGGCTGCACGGGGTGTACCGGCGACCGCATCGTCGTCGAGAAGATCAGCTACCGATTAGGGGATCCGCGGCCCGGCGACGTCATCGTCTTCAAGGGCCCGGATTCGTGGTCCACCGGATACAAGTCGACGCGCTCGGACAACGTCGTCATCCGCGGGATCCAGGAGGTCGGTTCGCTGGTCGGCCTGGTCCCGCCGGACGAGAACGACCTCGTCAAGCGGGTCATCGCCGTCGGCGGACAGACCGTCGAATGCTGCGACGACCAGGGCCGGGTCCTCGTCGACGGCAAGCCGCTCGACGAGCCCTACGTCAAGATGGACTTCCCGTTCACCCCGGGCGTGCTCACGTGCGAGACCGAGTTGAAGTCCGGGCGCTGCTTCGGCCCGGTCACCGTTCCCGAGGGCCACGTGTGGGTGATGGGCGACAACCGCAGCAACTCCGCGGATTCGCGCTGGCACGTCGGAGACGAGAGCCAGGGCACCATTCCGTTGGACAATGTGATCGGCAAGGCCCGCATGATCGTGCTGCCGCCCGGTCGCTGGGGCATGATCGACTCACCGGAGATCCAGTAATCGTGAACGGTTGGCCACCTCGCCCCGTCGTCCGCCGGTCCTCGGGTCTGTGGACGATGGAATCGACGCTGACCCGCTGCGGTCTCGGACCCGTCGCCGGCGTCGACGAGGCCGGTCGCGGCGCGTGCGCCGGCCCGCTGGTCATCGCGGCCTGTGTCCTCGGACCGAAACCGCATCCGTCGCTCGCGCGGCTCGACGACTCGAAGAAGCTCACCGAGAAGGCGCGCGAGGAACTGTTCCCGATCATCCAGCGTCGTGCGGTGGCGTCCAGTGTCGTCGTGGTTCCCGCGGCGGAGGTCGACGCCATCGGCGTGCACGTCGCGAACATCGAGGGCATGCGCCGCGCGGTCGCGGGACTGGCGACCCCGCTCGGGTACGTCCTCACCGACGGTTTCCGGGTGCCGGGCCTCCCGGCGGCGTCGCTGCCGGTGATCGGGGGGGACGGCGCCGCGGCCTGCATCGCCGCGGCGAGTGTCCTCGCGAAGGTCACCCGTGACCGGATGATGATCGAACTCGACGGCGAACTGCCCGGCTACGGATTCGCCGTCCACAAGGGCTACGGCACCGCATTTCACATGGCTGCGTTGCGCGAACTGGGGCCGAGCCGCGAGCATCGACGGTCCTGGGCGAACGTCCGGGCGGTTGTCGGCGCGCGGGAGAATGCCCGGGGATTCGATTCCGACGAGGCGGATGCGGGATGATGGCAGGACACACCAGAACGGGAGGACACCGAGACCGATGAGTGCCGAGGATCTCGAGAAGTACGAAACCGAGATGGAACTCTCGCTTTACCGGGAGTACCGGGACATCGTCGGTCAGTTCGCCTACGTGGTGGAGACCGAGCGTCGCTTCTACCTGGCGAACGCCGTCGAGCTGATCCCGCAGAACGTCGGTGGCGAAGTCTATTTCGAAGTGCGTATGTCGGATGCGTGGGTGTGGGACATGTACCGCCCCGCTCGCTTCGTCAAGCACGTCCGGGTCATCACGTTCAAGGACGTCAACATCGAGGAGCTGGACAAGCCGGAGCTGCGGCTGCCCGACAAGCTGGGCTGAGGCCGGCGCAACGCACTGATCGAATTCTGTCGGTGCCCCTCGCTATGGTTCGAACATGCTTTCGAACCGGGTGGGGGGTGCGGTGGTCGAGGCGCGGCTGTCCGCCCTCGACACCGCGGTCGACGGCCTGCTCGGTGACGACCTGTCGGGTCTGTCGGACGACGACATCGTCGCCGTCCTGCAACGCCTGGAAACCTCCCTGCGCAAGGCCTCCGCGGTCGGGCACCGCCTGATCGTCGAGACCACCGAACGCATGATCCCGGGCCATCTCGGCTGCCGCTCGGTCAACGACTTTCTGGTCGGCACCCTGCGGATCTCCGCCGCGGATGCGGCGCGGCGGGTCAAGGGCGCCAAGAAGGTCGGCACCTGGCATTGCCTCGACGGTGAGGACCTCGAACCCGAACTGCCCGCCACGGCAGTCGCGGCGCGTTCCGGTGCGATCGGGCCGGAGCATGTCGCGGCGGTGGCGAAGGTGATGCGGAAGGTGCCGCACGGGGTCGGGTTCGACGAGATCACCGTCGCGGAGAAGATCCTGGCGGATGCGGCGTGTTCGGTCACCCCCGACGATCTGGTGAAACTCGGTGCGCATCTGCTCGCGTACCTGAACCCGGACGGGGACGTGCCGGACGAGAAGGAACGCACACGGCGCCGGGGTCTGCGGATCGGCAAGCAGGGTGTCGATCTCATGACCCCGATCTCCGGGCTGATCGATCCCGAGACCCGGGCGCTGCTCGAACCGGTGCTGGCGAAACTCGCCCGGCCGGGCATGAACAATCCGGACGATCCCGAATCACCGTCCGGTGATGTCGAATCCGGGACCCTCGACCGGGATGCGCTGGCCAAGGCCGCGGCCCGCGACACGAGAACGGTGGTGCAGCGCAACCACGACGCGCTGAAGGTCGCCCTGCGGCAGATCTTGTCGTCGGGGGTGCTGGGCAGCCATCGGGGGTTGCCGGTGACGGCGATCCTGACCATGGGCGTGAAACAGCTCGAGGAAGCGACCGGCGTCGTGACCACCGCTTCCGGTGGGTTGGTGCCGATCCGCGACGCGCTGCGCATGGCAGAACGCGCGCATCCGGTGCTGGCGATCTTCGATCACCACGGCCGGCCGCTGCACCTCGGCCGCGCGAAGCGTTTGGCGTCGGCGGATCAGCGGCTGGCGTTGATCGCCGCCTCGGGTGGTTGTACCCGGCCGGGTTGCGATGCGCCGGCCACATTGACGGCGGTGCATCACATCAGAGAGTGGCGAGACGGCGGGCTCACCGACATCGGCAACGAGGACCTGGCGTGCGACGCCTGCCACGCGCTGGTGCACGACGGGCCCGGCGGCTGGGAAACCCGCGTCGCACCGGCAAACTCCGAGCACCCGGGCCGTACGGAATGGATTCCGCCGCCGCACATCGACCCCGAGCAGAGACCGCGGGTCAACCACCGTCATCATCTCGGTGATCTGCTGTCGGTGGCGTTGGCGCACTACCGTGCCCGCCGCGAAACCGAACTGCGCGAGCACCGACAGCGGTGGATGCGGGAACCGGTCGCGGATGCCAGTGGCGGCGAGGTGCCGTAGCAGCGCGCGGGGTATTGCCAGGAACTCTGGTTTCCGAACGTCACCATCGAGGGCGAGATGGCCAACTTTCGGGTCGCGGCGATGGTTTCGGTGCGTAGATCGGTGGCGATGACAGTTCGACCACGCGACAGCCAAACTCTCCACGCAGCGTTTTCTCCACGCAGCGTTCTCCGACTTGGCCGAAAGCTCCGGTGACCAGGACGGTGTCGGTCATCGCCCCGCTCTCCGTGCTGCGATGGTATTCAGCCAGGTAGGCATACGGAGTGAGATCAGCGGGTTGAAGAAGTCAACGCGCAGCCGCGTGAGTTTCAGCGCCTTGATGTACCAGGTGCCATCGACCTTCTCGTAGGTCTCGAAGTAGTGCCCGTATCCCAGGAGATTGAGTCCGGGCTTCAGCCGTACGACATCTTGCATCGCCCATACTCCCGTCGCGGTGGTGGCGGAGGTGAGTTCGATTTCGGGGTTGTGCACGTGGTGCACGGTGGGCTGGGAGGTTTTGCCGAGGGTGGCTTCGAGGAACGCTACGATCTCGTCGGCGCCGGTGATCTTCTTCCCACCGACTTCGGACGTGTCGTTGACGGCGTCGTCGGTGAAGACGGTGCGCCATTCCGACCAGTCCTTGGCGTCAAGGAGTCGACAGTAGCGCGCCTTGAGCTGCTTTATCGCCTCCAACTCGCGCAGATAATGCAGGTCGTCGTGATCCGGCCCCGATTCGACGTGAACTGCGCTGTCCATATCGTCCTCTCAGTCGGTGCGGCAGGCCCATCGGACGTCGACCGACGAAGAATGCGATGTCGGTGTCCCATCGAAACATTCACGCGCCCCTCGACCTGCTGTCGACAGCACGACGAGACCTCTGGCGCTATCTTCCGAACATTCGAAACAGAGTCTCACACACCAGGAGGCACTACGGGTGGGTTGCCGGCCGACTCGGGCACTCGCCACGACAGGGATGGCGTCGTACCGTCCGACGGACAACGGTGCTCGACTCGACATGTCGGAGGCTGGATATGAACGCTTGCTGCCCATATCGTTCCTCCCGGTGGGAGAGCCACTCTCACTTCGCGATGGGGGAGGCGTCGATGCTGCGTGTCGTTCAATGGGCCACCGGGGGTGTGGGCAAGGCCGCGATCGAAGCGGTGCGGCAGCATCCCGAACTCGAACTTGCCGGTTGCTATGTGCATTCGGCGGACAAGGCCGGTAAGGACGTCGGGGAGATCCTCGGTATCGACCCGCTCGGTGTCGTCGCCACGAACGAGGTCGAGGACATTCTCGCCCTGGACGCCGACGCCGTCGTGTACGCACCGCTCGTCCCGGATCCCGACGAGGTCGCGCGAATCCTGCGCTCCGGCAAGAACGTCGTCACACCCGTCGGCTGGTTCTACCCGAGCGAGCGGGACACCGCGCTGGAGCAGGCATGCCTCGACGGTGGTGTCTCGCTGCACGGGACCGGCATCAACCCCGGCGGCACGACGGAGCTGCATCCGCTCGTGCTGTCGGCGATGACGTCTGCCGTCACGTACGTGCGGTCCGAGGAGTTCTCGGACATGCGCACCTACAACGCCCCGGATGTGCTCCGCTGGGTCATGGGATTCGGTGGCACACCCGACGAAGCCCGCAAGAGCCCGATGCTGAAGGTCCTGTCCGGAGGCTATCGGCAGTCGGTGCGCATGTGTCTGGACACCCTCGGTATCGCCGACGCGCAGATCCGCTCCTCCCACGAGATCGCCGTCGCGACCGCCCCGATCGACTCACCGCTGGGAGTGATCGACGCCGGCAGCGTCGCCGCCCAGCGGTTCAGCTGGGACGCGGTCGTCGGTGACCGGGTGGTCGTCCGCATCGCCGTCAACTGGCTGATGGGCGAGAAGAACCTGGAACCGGCCTGGGAATTCGGCCCGGGCGGCGAACGCTACGAGATCGAGGTGAAGGGCGACCCGGACACGTTCGTGACGATCCACGGCTGGCAGCCGGCGAGTGTCGCCGAAGGACTCCGGCGGAATCCGGGCATCGTCGCCACTGCCAACCACTGCGTCAACTCGATCCCGTATGTCGTCGCTGCCGAACCGGGCATCCGCACGTGCCTCGACCTGCCCCCGGTTGCCGGGCGGGCTCACCCGGACCTGCTCGCGGGCCGAGCTGAGCCGTCGTTGCCGACGGTCACCGGTCGTCGAGATCGACCCTGATCGTCGTGTTCTCCGTCCCGAAGGTTCGGACGAACATCGCGTTGAACTTCGGCATGGTCGCGAGGCGCTTCCTGACGTCGTCGTCGGGCACGAGATGCGCGGTGCCGGTGTGCCATCGGCCGCGGTAGCGGACTCGCACCCTGGGTTCGGCGATCAGATTGCGTACGTAATCGGAGCTGGTTCCGTGGTTCGACACCATCCAGAACTCGTTGCCGACGATGTGGCCGCCGACAGGCGTTCGCCGGACCGCGCTGCTGCGCCGCCCGACGGTTTCGAGAAGCGTCTGCCGAGGAAGGCGGGCGGCGACCGGATTCGCGACATGCTTGTGCATCCAGTCGTCGCATTGCCGCCGGAAGTTCCGCACCGACCGGTGGAGACCGCTCATATGCCGATCGTAGGTCGTCGGCCGGGAAATCTCCGGGTGTCCATACACGCCGCACCCGACAAATTCCGCGCCGACCGTGCTCCGTGGACCTGGTTGTCCACAGGCGGGTGATTCATCCACAGATTTCTTCGAATTCGGTTTCCCGGGTTCTGCGTCGCCTTCTGTTTCCGCACAGTGGAGACCACGTAGGGGAGGAGCAGGGATGGGACGCAATCAGCAGTTGGGGGCGCGCGGGGAGGACCTGGCCGCCGAATTTCTCGAATCCGTCGGAATGGTTGTGCTCGAACGCAATTGGCGTTGCCGCTACGGTGAACTCGATCTCGTCGCCCGGGACGGGGCGGTGCTCGTGTTCGTCGAGGTCAAGACGCGCACGGGTCTCGGCTACGGCAGTCCCGCCGAGGCGGTGACCCCGGAGAAGGCCGACCGGATCCGGCGCCTCGCCGGCCTGTGGCTGGCCGAGCAGGAAACGCGGTGGCGCCGCATCCGCGTCGACGTCGTCACCGTCCTGGTCGACGACCCGGACGCCCCGAAGATAACGCACCTGAAGCAGGTGCTGTGATGGCGCTGGGACGAGCATTCTCGGTCGCCGTCACCGGTGTCGACGGCCAGGTCGTGGAGATCGAAGCCGACATCGGCCGGGGGCTGCCCGGCGTGAAGATGGTCGGACTGCCGGATGCGGCACTGCAGGAATCGCGCGACCGCGTGCGTGCGGCAGTGACGAATTCCGGTGGGGAGTGGCCGGATTCGAAGGTGGTGCTGGCACTGTCGCCGGCGACGCTACCGAAGGTTGGCAGCGTGTACGACCTCGCTCTCGCCTGTGCCGTGCTCAATGCGGCGAAAGCGCTTCCGCTGGAAGTACTGACGAAGACGATCCTGATCGGGGAACTCGCGCTCGACGGACGGATCCGTCCGGTCCGCGGGGTGCTGCCCGCGGTCCTGGCAGCTGCCCGCGGGGGATGGGCGCGCATCGTCGTGCCCACGGCGACGATGGCCGAGGCCGGTCTGGTGAACGGTATCGACGTGTTCGGCGCCGACACTCTCACCGAGGTGGTGTTGTGGCTGCGTGGGGACGGGCCGCTGCATCGTCCCGACGCGAACCCGGTCCCGGAGCGTCCGGTGCGGGCGGATCTGAGCGAGGTGGTCGGGCAGCTCGAGGCGCGGCGCGCCATCGAGGTCGCCGCCGCGGGAGCGCATCACCTCATGCTCACCGGGCCACCCGGGATCGGGAAAACAATGCTGGCCCAGCGCCTTCCGGGTATCCTGCCGATCCTGTCCGAGGAGCACGCACTCGAGGTCACCGCGATTCACTCGGTCGCCGGCACGCTCAGTCCGGATCGGCCCCTGGTGCTGGACCCACCGTTCATCGCTCCGCACCACACCGCATCGGTCAGTTCCCTCATCGGTGGCGGCACCGGCATGGCGAAGCCCGGCGCGGTGAGCCGGGCGCACCGCGGTGTGTTGTTTCTCGACGAGGTCGCCGAGATGGGACTCAAGACGCTCGAAGCGCTCCGCACCCCGCTCGAAGACGGGGAGGTGCGGATCGCGCGGCGCGACGGAGTCGCCCGCTATCCGGCGAGATTCCAGCTGATCCTCGCCGCGAACCCGTGCCCGTGCGCACCGCCGCGCGATGCCGATTGCGTGTGCGCCCCGACCGCGCGTCGCCGCTATCTGGGCAAGTTGTCCGGGCCGCTGCTCGATCGCGTCGATCTGCGGGTGCGGATGGAATCCGTGGCGACGAGCGCACTGATGGGTGATACGGGAGAGAGCACCGAGGACGTCCGCACCCGCGTCGCGCGGGCGCGCGCGGCCGCCGCCGAGAGATGGTCGGAGTTCGGCTGGTCCACCAACGCCGAGGTTCCCGGACCCGCGCTGCGACAGAAATTCCGCTTGTCACCGGCGGCGCTCAAACCCGTGGAATGGGCACTGCGAAAGGGTGCGATCACCGCACGCGGGGCGGACCGGGCGATCAGAGTTGCCTGGACCGTCGGAGATCTCGCCGGACTCGACAGACCGGGGGAGACGGAAGTCGCGGCGGCACTCGACTTCCGGGACAGGGGCGTCGCATGAGCGCCCCGGACCCGCGCCGGCTCGCGTGGGCCTATCTGTCGACGGTGGCGCAGGGAGCGTCGCGGCGGCTCACGGATGCGATCGCGGAGCACGGACCCGAAGCGATCGCCGACGCAGTACGCGACGGCACGCGCGGGGCGGGGATCTCCCGGCGAACCCGGGCGCGGGCGCACTTGGACACCGCCGGCGCGGATCTCGAGATGGTGGCCCGGCTCGGGGGGCGGCTCGTCACGCCGGACGACGCGGAATGGCCTGCGTGGCAATTCTTGTCGTTCGACGCCCTGACCGGTGGCGCCGACTCCGACGCCGGCCCGTTGGCGTTGTGGGTGCTGGGTAACCGTCCGCTCGACGAACTGTTCGAGCGCGCGGTTGCGGTCGTCGGTACGCGCGCGGCGAGCGGCTACGGAGAACATGTCACGGCCGAGATCGCCGGTGATCTCGCCGTCGACGGCTGGACTGTGGTGTCGGGTGCGGCGTTCGGTGTCGATGCAGCGGCGCACCGCGCGGCGCTCG
This sequence comes from Rhodococcus sp. O3, assembly GCF_048897285.1. NCBI lineage: Bacteria > Bacillati > Actinomycetota > Actinomycetes > Mycobacteriales > Nocardiaceae > Rhodococcus > Rhodococcus sp. O3. The sequence continues at coordinate 20,091 of NZ_JBMBTE010000044.1, read as the reverse complement.
GAGTCGGTGGCACGACCGTCGCGGTGCTCGCGTGTGGCGTGGACCGGGCGTATCCGTCCGCGCACACGGTGATGCTGCGCAGGATCGCCGAGCAGGGGGCGGTGGTCAGCGAGTATCCGCCCGGCACCACACCTGCCCGATACCGGTTCCTGGCGCGCAACCGGTTGGTCGCGGGGGCGAGCAGCGCGGTCGTGGTCGTCGAAGCCGGTTGGCGCAGCGGAGCCCGGAACACCGCGTCGTGGGCGCGGCGGCTCGGGCGTCCGGTGCTGGCGGTGCCGGGCCCGGTCACGTCGGCGGCCTCGCAGGGCTGCCATCGGATGATCCGGGAAGGGGAGGCGACGCTGGTGGGGAACGCCCGCGAGGTGGTCGAGGCGGCCGGTCCGATCGGTGTCGCCGACGACGGGGACGCGTCGTGGCACCGTGCGCTGGACGGTCTTTCCGGGGACATGGAACTGGTGTACGAGGCGTTTCCCGCGGTCGGGCCGTGCACGGTCGCGGAACTGTCCGAGTCGGCCGGTCTGGACGTCGACCGGGTGCGTGCGGCGTTGCCGATGCTCGAGATGGCCGGGCTGGTCTCGCGCGACGACACGGGCTGGTCGCGTCGCGGCACGACCCAGGACGAGCCGGTCGGCATGTAGGGTCGACCGAGTTAGGTAACCCTGATTATTGGAGGTGGCAGGTGGCCCGAAAGGCACCGAAATCGACGGAACTGACCGTGGTGCGGACCGAACGACTGTCCGACCATCTGACCCGGGTGTACTTCGGCGGTCCGGGATTCGCGCAGTTCGAACCGAGCGTCTTCACCGACTCCTACGTGAAGATCGAACTCGAGTCCGCGGACGGTCCCGTCGTGCGCACCTACACGGTGCGATCCGTCGACACCGAGCGTCGCGAGATCGCGATCGACTTCGTCGTGCACGGAGATCAGGGCGTCGCCGGACCCTGGGCGGTGTCGGCGCAACCTGGTGACACCGTCGTCGTCCGGGGGCCGGGCGGCGCCTACCGTCCCGACCCGGACGCCGACTGGCACCTGCTCGCCGGCGACGAAACCGCGATCCCCGCGATCGCGGCCGCGCTCGAATCCCTCGCGCCCGACGCGACCGGCCGGGTGTTCATCGAAGTCGCCGGTGCCGACGACGAGATCCGGTTGACCGCTCCGACCGGTGTCGCGATCACCTGGCTGCACCGCGGAACCGACGCGGGATCCGTCGGCGAGGACCGTGCGGGAGCGAACGCGCCGCTGGTCGCCGCGGTGACCGGTGCGCAGTGGCTGCCCGGTGAGGTGCACGCATTCGTGCACGGCGAGGCCGAGACCGTGATGCACCATCTGCGCCCGTACATCCGCAAGGAACGCGGCGTCCCCGCGGCCCGCGCGTCGATCTCCGGCTACTGGAAGCGCGGCCGGACCGAGGAGACGTTCCGCGAATGGAAGCGTGAACTGGCTGCGAGCGAAGCAGTCTGAGGTTTCAATCCTCGACGGTGCGGTCGTGGGGCTCGCGTGTCAGCGTCAGCAGCGCGGTGAGCGCGAGCCCCCCGCACACCACGATCGCCAGGGCCATCGGCACCGCGGTGTCCTCGCCGCCCAACCCCACCAGCGGGGACACGACGGCCGCGAGGCCGAACTGCCATGCGCCCATGAGCGCCGAACCGGTGCCGGCGGCCGAGGGAACCTGGCCCTGCCCCAGCGCTGTCGCGTTGCCCAGGACGAAACCGAGGCTCGCGATACACACCCACAGCAGCGGCAGGATCACCCAGCGTTCGGTACCCGCGAACATCGCGGCGATCAGCAGCGCGATCCCGGCTGCGAAGTGCATGGTCACGCCGAACCGCAACAGTGTGCGGACCTCGATGCGCCCGATCAGCCGCGTGTTGACGACGTTGGCGCCGACCAGTCCGATCGAGTTGGCCGCGAAGACCATCGAGAACTGGCCCGGCGACAGTCCCAGGAGATCCTGGGTGACGAACGCCGACGCCGAGATGTAGGCGAACATCGCGCCGAAACCCAACGCGAACGTGGCGGCGTAGCCGACGAACCGGCGGTTGCGGACGACATAGCCGAAGTTCCGGGCGAGCGCGCTCAACCCGCCCCCGTGCCGCTTCTCCGGCGGCAGCGATTCGGGAACGAACATGAGCACACCGAGCGTCATCACCACGGCCACGGCCGCCAGCACCCAGAAGATGCCGCGCCACCCGATCGGGCCGAGCAGGGCGCCACCGATCAGCGGCGCGACGATCGGTGCCACACCACCGATGATCATCATGATGCCGAACAGTTTCGCCGCGGAGTTGCCCCTCGCGCGGTCGGCGATGACCGCACGCGCAAGCACAATGCCGATGCCACCGCTGAATCCCTGGATCAATCGGGCCCCCACCAGCACCTCGATCGTCGGAGCCGTCGCGCACAGCACGCTGCTCAGTACGAGCACCACGGTGCCGGCGAGCAACAGCCGCCGGCGTCCCCAGCTGTCCGACAGCGGTCCGACGATCAACTGTCCTGCGCCGAGCCCGGCCATGAACGTCGTCAGGGTGAGCTGAACTCCGACGGTCGTGGTGCCCAGGCTTTCCGACATGATCGGCAGGCCGGGCAGATACATATCCGTGGCGAGCGGCGCGATCGCCGACAGCAGCGCCAGTGCGAACAGCATCGGCAGAGGAATTGTTTTACTCACGAACTAACCCTAGTGGTCGATCATCCGCCGACTGCGGCCCCGTTCCACGGCGCGGGAACTTGCGCGCGCCGACTCCGCCGACCACCGTGACGTCATGACCGAGCTTCCGGCCCCGCTCGCCGTGCACCTCGAGGAATTCGCCGAACACCTCGCGTTGCAGGGCGGTCGCTCCGCACACACGGTCCGCGCGTACACCACCGACGTCCGCTCCTTGCTCGAACACCTCGAAGCCACGCATCCCGGTGCGCGGATCACCGACCTGAGCCTCGATGTGCTGCGAGCCTGGCTCGCCGCACAGGTCGCCGCCGGTGCCGCCCGCACGACCCTCGCCCGGCGCGCGTCGACCGCGCGCACATTCACGGCATGGCTCGTGCGGACGTCCCGCCTCGACCACGACCCGGCGGCGCGGCTCGTCGCTCCGCGCGCGCACCGGAGCCTGCCCGCGGTGCTGCGGACCGATCAGGCCCTCGAACTCATGGACGCCGCGGAATCCGGTGCCGTCGAACGAGACCCGGTGGCGATCCGCGACCGTCTGATCGTGGAACTGCTGTATGCGACGGGGATCCGCGTCGGGGAACTGTGCGGACTCGACGTCGACGACGTCGACGCGGAACGGAACGTCTTGCGGGTGCTCGGCAAGGGCAACAAGGAACGGGTCGTGCCCTACGGGGTTCCGGCCGCGGCCGCGATCGACGAATGGCTGCGGCACGGTCGGCCGAAGCTCGTGCGCCCGTCGTCCGGCCCGGCGTTCCTGCTGGGCAAACGTGGCGGGCGGATCGACCAGCGTCAGGTGCGCACCGTGGTGCACGACGCCGTGGCCGCGGTGCCGGGGGCCCCGGATCTGGCGCCGCACGGGCTGCGGCACAGCGCGGCAACGCATCTGCTCGAGGGGGGCGCCGATCTACGGGTCGTCCAGGAGGTGCTCGGTCATTCGAGCCTGGCGACGACGCAGCTCTACACACACGTGTCGGTTGCGCGGCTGCGGGCCGCGCACGAACAGGCGCATCCGCGCGCCTGATCCGTTCCGACGGCGTCGGACGGATTTGGGCGTCGGACGGATTTGGTAGCGTCCCCGCGTATTCGATCCGGGGGGAATCAGTGAACAGCGACGAGTCGACGCATGCTCTGCCGGCCTGGCTTCAGGGGGAGCCGTCACCGGAACCGGTAGCCACACCCGCCCGACGCGGTTTCCTGCGCTCGGGCCGGTCTCCGCACGAGGGCCAGGCTCCACAGGACGTCCGGGCTCCACAGGAGATCCAGGCACCGCCGACCGTGCAGCCGGAACCCCCGGTCGCGGCAGCGCCGGGCGCCGAAGACTCGCCGATGGTCCCGTCGATGCCGGTCGCGTCCGTTCCGTTCGGGGCACCGCTGCCGCCGCCTTCACCGCTGCCGCCGCCTTCGCCGGTGCCGCCGCCCTCGCCGGTTCCGGCGCCCTCGCCCTCGCCTGTCCCCGAAGAGCCGGTGCCGGGTCCGATCCCGGAGCCCGCGCCCTACCCGAATCCGCACATGTCCTGGCACATGCCGCCCTCGGCGCCGGCCGTCGAGCAGCCGCCGGTTGCGCAGCCGGCCGTCGAGCAGGTGCCGCAGGTCGAGCAGCCGCCGGTCCCGCAACCACCGGCCCAGCAGGTACCACCCTCTACGCCGCCGCCTGTCGAACCTCGCATGTCGGTTCCGGTGGAACCGAGAACGACTCCCGTGGAACCGCGACCAACACAGCCGGCGACGACTGTGCAGGAGGCCGTACCCACGCCGCCCGCTTCGGAGTTCGTGTTGCCCGGGCCGGATTTCCTGCCAGCGCCGGGGGCCGGCTCGGCGCCCCCAGCATCATCGGCGCCCCCAGCGCCACCGGTGCCCGATCACCAGCCGTCGAGCCTCGATCTGGAATCGGGCGTGCTCGTCAAACGCTCCCGCCGGTCTCCGTCGGGTGGCTGGCGGCGCAGTGTGCACCGGCTGACCGGAGGCATCCTCAACCCCGGCGAGTCCACCGGCGAATCGCACCGGCAGGAGATGATCGACCGGATCCGCCAGCCCATCGGCGGCGACTACCGCATCGCGGTGCTCTCGCTCAAAGGCGGTGTCGGAAAGACGACGACGACCGTCGGGCTGGGATCGACGTTCGCCTCGCTCCGCGGGGACTGTGTGATCGCCGTCGACGCCAATCCCGATTTCGGGACGCTGGCCCAGCGGTTGCCGCAGCAGACGCGTTCGACCGTCCGGGATCTGCTCGCGGCCGCGCCGAACATCGAGCGCTATTCGGATGTGCGGGCGCACACGTCGCAGGCAGCGAGCCGGCTCGAGGTGCTGGCCGGTGAACGCGACCCGGCCGTGTCGGAGGCGTTCAGCGAGTCGGACTATCGGCAGGTCGTCGAAATCCTGCAGGTCTACTACAACATCATCCTCACGGACTGCGGCACCGGCATCATGCACTCGGCGATGCGCGGGGTGCTCGACCTGGCGAACGCGCTGGTGCTGGTCAGCTCACCCGCGATCGACGGTGCCCGTAGCGCCGCGGCGACACTCGACTGGCTCGAACACCACGGGTTCGAGGAACTCGTCGCCCGCACCGTCGTCGTGATCAGCGCGGCGCGGCCGGGCGCGTCGAACATCGACATGGACGCACTGACCGCGCATTTCCTTGCGCGCTGCCGGGCGGTGCAGGTGGTGCCGTTCGACGAGCACCTCGCCGAGGGCGCGGAACTCGATCTCGAGCTGCTGCGTCCGGCGACGCGGCGGGCGTTCGTGGAACTCGCGGCGATGGTCGCCGACGATTTTCCGCCCGTGTCGGGCCGTCACGCCGTGCGGTGGTGAGCGGGTGTCACACCGGTTCGAGCCGGATGACGGTGGGCCGGACCAGCGGTAACGGATCGAGGTAGTCGTCGCGGTCGCGGCGCAGACCCCAGTGCAGGCATGCCGAGACGGGGCAGCCTTCGTGCCCGGGCTCGAGGGTGCCGATCGGTTCGCCGCGTGCGATTCGCCGGCCGGGCGTCACGCTCGCAGTGACCGGTTCGTAGGTGGTACGCAGACCGCCCTCGTGGTCGACCGACACCACGGGCTTTCCGCCGACGGCCCCGGCGAACACCACCGTGCCGGCCGCGGCGGACCGGACCACCTGCCCGATCGACCCCGACAGGTCGACGCCGCGATGTCCCAGAAGCCAGTCGTGTTCGGGCGGATCGAACGGCCGGGTCACCGAGGGCCGCGGCTGCAGCGGCCAGTCGTAGTCCGGCGACGCACCGTGCGCGGCCGGGGTGTATCCCGGTGCTGCCGTGAACCAGAGGACGGACGAGACGGCGATCGCCGTGACGATTCTCATCCGTCGACAGTGATACGCCGGGGGAGACCGCAACAGACCGCTTCCCGCGATTGTGGACAACTCGGGCTCGGTCCACAGCCACACCGCACGGCGCTCACCGGCCGGTTTACGGTGCGGCGGGCAGAAGCCGTACACTTGTCGGGCGGTCTGCGTACGCAGATCGACTTCGCGCGTCCGCGCGCCGATCGTGCTGCAAGTTGTCGGGCACATCGGACATGGCCATCGGCTGGTCCCGCAAGGGTTCGGTGGGCATGCGGACGCCAGGGCGGGCAGCGTGCCCGCAGCAACCGAAACGAAAGGCAGAACACAGCTATGGCTGTCGTTACCATGAAGCAGCTGCTCGACAGCGGCGCACACTTCGGCCACCAGACCCGTCGCTGGAACCCGAAGATGAAGCGGTTCATCTTCACCGACCGCAACGGCATCTACATCATCGACCTGCAGCAGACGCTGACCTACATCGACAAGGCCTACGAGTTCGTCAAGGAGACCGTCGCCCACGGCGGCACGGTCCTGTTCGTCGGCACCAAGAAGCAGGCCCAGGAGTCCATCGCGGAAGAGGCGACCCGTGTCGGGATGCCCTACGTGAACCAGCGCTGGCTCGGCGGCATGCTCACCAACTTCTCCACCGTCCACAAGCGCCTGCAGCGCCTGAAGGAGCTGGAGTCGATGGAGCAGACCGGTGGCTTCGAGGGTCGCACCAAGAAGGAAATCCTCATGCTCACGCGTGAGAAGACCAAGCTGGAGCGCACGCTCGGCGGCATCCGGGACATGGCCAAGGTTCCGTCGGCCATCTGGGTCGTCGACACCAACAAGGAGCACATCGCCGTCGGTGAGGCTCGCAAGCTGAACATCCCGGTCATCGCGATCCTCGACACCAACTGCGACCCGGACCTCGTCGACTACCCGATCCCGGGCAACGACGACGCGATCCGTTCCGCGGCGCTGCTGACCAAGGTTGTCGCGTCCGCCGTCGCCGAGGGCGTGCAGGCCCGTGCCGGCCAGAGCGCCGACAAGGATGCCAAGCCCGAGGCCGGCGCCGGTGAGCCGCTCGCCGAGTGGGAGCAGGAGCTGCTCGCGCAGGCCACCCCGGCCGCCGAGACCGAGGCACCCGCCGCGGACGCAGCCCCCGAGGCCTGATCCGTTGCACGGCCCCGACCGCTCGATCGCGAGCTTCTGGTCGGGGCCGTTGCACTGCGGGCCGCCCCGCGCCGGCGTCGCCCGCACCCGATGAACTTTTCCTTCACACACAGGAGGCTCGCTTCCCATGGCGAACTACACCGCCGCCGACGTCAAGCGTCTCCGTGAGCTCACCGGCTCCGGAATGCTGGACTGCAAGAACGCTCTCGCCGACAACGACGGCGACTTCGACAAGGCCGTCGAGCAGCTGCGCATCAAGGGTGCCAAGGACGTGGGCAAGCGCGCCGAGCGCTCCACGGCCGAGGGCCTGGTCGTCGCCAAGGACGGCGTTCTGATCGAGCTCAACTCGGAGACCGACTTCGTCGCGAAGAACGACGAGTTCCAGGGTCTCGCGGACAAGATCGTCACCGCGGCCGCCGAGGCCCGCCCGGCGGACCTCGAGACCCTCAAGGCCCTCGAGGTCGACGGCAAGACCGTCGCCACGCTGGTCGAGGAGCTTTCGGCCAAGATCGGCGAGAAGCTCGAGCTGCGTCGCGTCGCCGTCCTCGACGGCCCGGTCGCCGTCTACCTGCACAAGCGCGCTACCGACCTGCCGCCGGCCGTCGGCGTTCTCGTCGCGTACTCGGGCGAGGGCGATGCTGCTGCCGAGGCTGCACGCGCCGCTGCGATGCAGGTCGCGGCCCTCAAGGCGAAGTACACGACTCGTGACGAGGTTCCCGAGGAGATCGTCGCCAACGAGCGTCGCATCGCCGAGGAGACCGCCAAGGCCGAGGGCAAGCCGGAGGCTGCTCTGCCGAAGATCGTCGAAGGCCGCGTCAACGGCTTCTTCAAGGACGTCGTGCTCCTCGAGCAGCCGTCCGTGACGGACTCGAAGAAGACCGTCAAGGCGATCCTCGACGAGGCCGGCGCCACGGTGTCCAGCTTCGTTCGCTTCGAGGTCGGCGCCAGCTAGACCCACCTGCTCCTCGACCCCGCCGGCCTCGTGCCGCGCGGGGTCGAGGCGCGTCACGGCCCGGCACGACACGGTCGTGACCCTCACGCCCCGGTCTCGGCCCCACGGTGGTGATGAGGCAGGATGAAAGGGCCGATCCTGCGCGATCCGCGATCCGTCTCAACCAGAGGAGAGCCATGTCCGACCACGCCCACGAACGGCCCGGTTTCCGCCGGGTGCTCCTCAAGCTCGGTGGCGAGATGTTCGGCGGCGGGAAGGTCGGCCTCGATCCCGACGTCGTGACGACGGTCGCGCAGCAGATCGCCGAGGTCGTCCGCAGCGGCGTCGAGGTCGCGGTCGTGATCGGTGGCGGCAACTTCTTCCGCGGTGCGGAACTGCAGCAGCGCGGGCTCGAGCGCGCCCGCTCCGACTACATGGGCATGCTCGGCACGGTCATGAATTCCCTTGCGCTCCAAGACTTCCTGGAGAAGGAAGGCATCGACACCCGAGTTCAGACGGCAATCACCATGGGGCAGGTCGCGGAGCCGTACCTGCCGCTGCGTGCCCGCCGCCACCTCGAGAAGGGCCGCGTCGTGATCTTCGGCGCCGGCATGGGCATGCCCTACTTCTCCACCGACACCACCGCAGCGCAGCGCGCCCTCGAGATCGGCGCCGAGGTCGTGCTCATGGCCAAGGCAGTCGACGGTGTCTACTCCGCCGACCCGCGGGTCGACACCGACGCGACGCTGTTCACCGAGATCACCCACCGCGAGGTCATCGAGAAGGGCCTCAAAGTCGCCGACGCGACCGCGTTCAGCCTGTGCATGGACAACGCCATGCCGATCATGGTCTTCAACCTGCTGACCAAGGGCAATATTGCCCGGGCCGTCGCCGGTGAGAAGATCGGAACACTCGTACGGTCATGATTGGACAACGGAACATGGAGGAACTGCCGTGATCGATGAAGCCCTCTTCGAGGCCGAGGAGAAGATGGAGAAGGCCGTCACGGTGGCCAAGGACGACCTCGGTGGCATCCGTACCGGCCGGGCCAACCCCGGCATGTTCAACCGCATCGTCGTCGACTACTACGGTGCGCCGACGCCGATCACCCAGATCGCCAGCATCAACGTGCCCGAGGCGCGCATGGTGATCGTCAAGCCCTACGAGGCATCGCAGCTGGGCGCGATCGAGACAGCGATCCGCAACTCGGACCTCGGCGTCAACCCCACCAACGACGGCAACATCATCCGCATCTCGGTTCCGCAGCTGACCGAGGAACGCCGCCGCGAACTGGTCAAGCAGGCCAAGGCCAAGGGTGAGGACGCGAAGGTCTCGGTGCGCAACGTCCGCCGCAAGGCCATGGACGAGCTGAACCGCATCCAGAAGGACGGCGAAGCCGGCGAGGACGAGGTGAACCGCGCGGAGAAGGACCTCGACAAGACCACCGCCAAGTACGTGGCGCAGATCGACGAGCTGGTCAAGCACAAGGAAGCCGAATTGATGGAGGTCTGACAGTGGGTCGAGCCGACGGGCCGTCCGGCCCTCAGCTTCCACTCGATTCCGGTGACGACAACGGAATCACACCCGCTGCTCCGGCCGCGGAACAAGCGGCCGCACCGCAGAAGGCATCCAAGGCCGGCCGGAACCTGCCGGCCGCGATCGGCGTGGGCGCCGCTCTCGGCGCCCTCGTCATCGGCATTCTGCTGTTCGCCCCGACCGCGTGGCTCGCGGTCGTCGCGTGCGCGATCGGGATCGCCACGTGGGAGGTCACCAAGCGACTGCGCGAAGCCGACGTCCGCGTCCCGCCGATCCCGCTGCTGGTCGGCGGGCAGGCGATGATCTGGTTCGGCTGGCCCTACGGCCCCACGGGCGTGCTGGCCGCGTTCGCCGGCACCGTCGTGGTCTCCATGCTCTGGCGGCTGTTCCAGCGGGGCCTCCGCGCGCAGCCGCAGAACTATCTGCGCGACACCGCGGTCACCGTCTTCACGGCCGCGTGGCTGCCCCTGCTCGCGTCGTTCGCGACGCTGATGGTGCTCCAGGACCACGGCGCGCAACGCGTGTTCTGCCTCATGATCGTGTGCGTGTCCTCCGACATCGGTGGCTACGCCGCCGGCGTGCTGTTCGGCAAGCACCCGATGGCACCGGCGATCAGCCCGAAGAAGTCCTGGGAGGGCTTCGCCGGCTCGCTGATCGCGTGCGTCGTCGCGGGTGTGCTCACCGTGACGTTGATGCTCGACGCCGCGTGGTGGGTCGGGGTCCTGCTCGGGCTGCTGCTGGTGCTGTGCGCGACCGCCGGCGACCTCATCGAGTCGCAGGTCAAACGCGATCTCGGCATCAAGGACATGGGTACCCTCCTGCCCGGCCACGGCGGAATCATGGACCGGTTGGACTCGATCCTGCCGTCCGCCTTCGTCACCTGGCTGGTCCTCGCGGCATTCGTGTAGTGACCGTGCAACGGGCCGGCCGCGCGGTGACGGAGAACGGGGTGATCGCCAGCCCCAACATTTGGCACTGGCCCGCGGTCTACGAGGAGGAGAACCGCGCCCAGGACACCCGCGGCGCCGTGTACGCGGCGCTGCGGGAAGCCGTCGACTGGGCCGGAGCCGACGTCGTCGACGTCGGGTGCGGCAGCGGATTCCACCTGCCGATGTTCGCGCACGAGGCGCGCACGGTCACCGGTGTCGAACCGCATCCGCCGCTCGTCGACCTCGCCCGCCGGCGCACCGTCGCCGACGAGACGATCACCGTGCTGCACGGCGACGCGGAGCGACTGCCGCTTCCGGACAACAGCGTCGACCTCGTGCACGCACGCACCGCGTACTTCTTCGGGCCCGGCTGCGGAGCGGGCATCACCGAGGCCCTGCGTGTGCTCCGTCCCGGTGGGGCCCTGGCCGTCGTGGACCTCGATGCGACCGCCCACCCCTACGGCCGGTGGATGCGCGAGGACCTGCCGCACTACGATCCGCCCGCGGTCGAGGCATTCTTCGCGGCTCAGGGCTTCGACCTGCGACGCATCGACACCGAGTGGGCATTTCCCGACCGGGCGAGCCTCGAGCGCGTCCTCGGAATCGAATTCTCGCCGCGCATTGCGGCGCGGGCCACCCGCGAAACACCGGGCACCGGCCTGACCGTCCGCTACCGGCTGCACATCCGCCGCAAACCACGGGGCCTGGAGCTGTGACGGCGCGAGGCGACCGGCCGACCTACCCGGAGATCGGGGCAACCGCGGGAGCTCTCCCGGACGGTTACCACCACGCCGTGCGTTCCCGCGTCATCGGTTCGGGGGAACAGACATTCCACCGGGCAGCCGACCGGCTGCTCGGATGGCAGCTGCAGCGTCGCGCCGGTGCGGGGTTCCGCGCGGACTCGGCCACCGCGGTGCCCGGCGCGCGGGTGAGCGTGCGGGTCGGATGGGGTCCGGTCGGCATCACCGCACCGTGCGAGGTCGTGTACGTCGTCGACGAACCGCGTCGCCGAGGTTTCGCCTACGGCACCCTTCCCGGCCATCCGGTCCGGGGCGAGGAGTACTTCGGGGTCGAGTGGCGAGCCGACGACACCGTCCTCCTGACGATCAAGGCGTTCTCCCGGCCGGCGACGTGGTGGGCGCGGGCGGGCGCTCCGGTCGCCCGGCTGGCTCAGCGGCGCATCACCGACCGTTACCTCCGTTCCCTCGACGATAGTTCTTGATGCCGAAGGCGCGCGCTAGCTTCGTGATCTTCTTCGCCTTCGCCAGCCTCGGCAGATCGCTGCCGTCCTGGACCCGGCTGCCGTCCTCGCCGAGCCGGTCGATCACCTCGTGCGCCCAGGTCACGTCGTCCGGGCTCGGACTCAGCGCCGCATTCGCGTAGGCGGCCCGCTCCGGTGTCATGCACAGCTTCCCGGTCATCCCCATCGACCGGGTCAGCTCCGCCTCCTGCGTGAGCGTGGCGGGGTCGTCGGTGAGGGACGGGCCGTCGATCGGTCCTGCCAGGCGCGCGGCCCGGCTCGCGATCACCAGCCGCGACCGCGGATACGTGAGGGCGAGCGGCGAGTCACCGACACCGGTGTCGCGGCGGTAGTCGCCGCTGCCGAACACGAGCCGGAACGTTCCGTCGGCCCGCGCGATCTCCGGTGCCGCCTCGAGACCCATCGCGGACTCGATCAGCACGAGGATCCGGGTGTTCTCCGGTAGTCGGTCGGCGGTCGCGTCGACCTGCTGACCGCTCTCGGTCTTCGCGAGCATCACGCCTTCCAGGCCGGGAAGCTCGCCGACCGCGTCCAGGTCCTCGGCCCAGTAGGCGGTGGTGGCGTCGTTGATCCGCACCCAGGCTTCACCGCCGCCGCGGAACCAGTCGACGACTCCGGCGCGTGCGCCGGGTTTGTCGGCGGCCGGCACGGCGTCCTCGAGGTCGAGCACGACCGCATCGGCGGGGGAGGTCGCGGCCGGGTCGAAACGGTCCGGTGCGTTCCCGGGCACGAGCAGCCATGACCGGGCGAGTTCGGGTCGGATCCGGGTGGACATTCTTAGATGGTCTCGCGGTTTCGTGCGCCAGTCTCGCGGTTTCGGTCACCGGGCACGAGCGCCGTTACCGATCGCACACCGGGGCACCGCCCGCATCATGGGATAATCGGTGATTATGGCTTCTTCCCTGCCCCTGGTTTTCGACGCACCCAAGCGCGGCATGCCCCCACGTCACCTCGCCGACCTCGACTCCGAGCAGCGGCGTGAGGCGGTGCGCGAACTCGGGCTGCCCGCGTTCCGCGCCGACCAGCTCGCCCGCCAGTACTACGGGCGGCTCGAGGCGGATCCGGAGAAGATGACCGACCTGCCCGCCGCGATGCGGGAGAAGGTCGGCGAGGCGTTGTTCCCGCCGTTGCTGACCGCCGTCAAGCACATCGCGTGCGACGGCGGCGAAACGCGCAAGACGCTGTGGCGGGCCGGCGACGGCACGCTGCTCGAGAGCGTGCTCATGCGATACCCGGACCGGGCGACCCTGTGCATCTCCAGCCAGGCCGGGTGCGGCATGGCCTGCCCGTTCTGCGCGACCGGGCAGGGCGGCCTGAACCGCAACCTGTCCACGGCGGAGATCGTCGATCAGGTCCGGGCCGCAGCGGCAGCCCTGCGCGACGGCGACGTCGCCGGGGGACCGGGCCGGCTGTCGAACGTCGTGTTCATGGGGATGGGGGAGCCGCTCGCGAACTACAAGCGGGTCGTCGCCGCTGTTCGCCGCATCACGTCCCCGGCGCCGGAGGGACTCGGGCTGTCGCAGCGGTCGGTGACCGTGTCGACGGTCGGCCTGGCCCCGGCGATCCGCCGACTCGCCGACGAGGGCCTGCACGTCACGCTCGCCGTCTCGCTGCACACCCCCGACGACGAACTGCGCGACACGCTCGTGCCGGTCAACAACCGCTGGTCGGTCTCCGAGGTGCTCGACGCTGCGCGGTACTACGCGGACAAGACCGGTCGCCGGGTGTCGATCGAGTACGCGCTGATCCGGGACGTCAACGACCAGCCGTGGCGCGCCGACATGCTCGGCAAGAAACTGCACAAGGCGCTCGGCCCGCTCGTGCACGTGAACCTGATCCCGCTCAACCCGACTCCGGGCAGCAAGTGGGATGCCAGCCCCAAGGACGTCGAGCGCGAGTTCGTGCGGCGCGTGCAGGCGCAGGGCGTCTCGTGCACCGTGCGTGACACCCGCGGCCAGGAGATCGCGGCGGCCTGCGGTCAGCTCGCCGCGGAGGGCTGACTCGGTCCGGCCGGCTCAGTCCGACTGTGCGGTGAGCAGGTCGGCGAGGTTGTCCAGGTTCGCGCGCACCATGCGCGAATACGCCGTGTTGACGAGGGGATCTGCGAGCTTCCCGAAGACTCCGCCGAGTCCGCTTTCGGACTCGGTGCGATAGGTGAATCGGGTGCCGCCGTCGGTTTCCTCAAGCTTCGATGTCGTGGTGAAGTTCAGCTTGCCGCCCACGGATTTCGTGACGACCAGCTTGTGCGGTTCGAACTCGGTGAACTCGTTCTCCCAGTCGAATCGCTTGCCCAGGATGCGGTTGACCCCGCGCCAGCGGGTACCCACACCGACCTCACCGTCGGTGATCTGTTCGCATTCGAGGTTCGACGAGTCCCAGGACGGCCAATTGTGCGGATCGAGGACGAAGTTCCACACTTCCGAGACGGGGCGGGCGATGACGACGGATTCTTCGGTAGTCGGCATAATGATCACTTCCCGAGTGATGACAGATGACTCGCGCAAATCCTACGCCGTTGTCCGGCAGTTGTCCCCGATGATCAGCTGTCGAAAGTGCAACGGCACGAAGAAAATTGGATGATTCAAGTCGTCGTTTTCGGGAGTATTGCCGGAAACATGCTGATCTGTTGGCGCAGTTGTCGTTATCGGATCATCCACTCGAAAGTTGTTTCATTCCGGCAATATGCGGATTCGAGACGTCACCCGAATCTCCAAGATTCGGGCGACGCTGCCTACTCCTCTCGGAAATGCTGTGCAGCGCGGTGCAATTCGGCTCCGACGGCGGCGAGGTTCGGTTGCGACCGGCTACCGGCGCGGTACGCGATACGGGTCCGCCGACCGATCGGCAGGGCAGTGAGTACCACGCCCTCGGGCACGTCGGTCACGGCGAGTTGCGGAACGAGCGCGACTCCGGCGCCGGCCGCAACCAGCTGCAGCACACCGGCGAAGTCGTCGATGCGATGGGCCACCTGCGGTTCGAAACCGTGGTTCAGGCAGCTGCGCACAGCCATGGTGTGGCAGAGCGTACCGGGGTTGCCGACGATCCAGCGGCTCGTGGCGTGACTGCCGATGACGGCGTCGGCGGGCACGTCCGGAGCGGCCCGCGACGCCAGGTACACGGCTTCGTCGAGCAGCGGTTCGAGTTCGATCCCCGCGCCCATCGTGGACGGCACGTTGTCGTATTCGTGGACGAGCGCGATGTCGAGGTGATCCCCGCGGAGCAGATCCGGCACATCGGCGGGATCGACCTCGGTGATCGTCGGTTCCAGTCCCGGCTCGGTGCGTCGCAGTTCGATCAGGGCGGGGAGCACGATCGTCCGCAGCGCGGTCGGGAACGCGCCGAGGCGAACCGATCCGGTCAGTCCGGTCTCGCTCGCCGCGAGTGCGGCCGACGCCCGTTCCAGGTCGGCCAGGATCACCTCGGCGTGCTCGACGAGAACCGTTCCCGCCGCGGTCAAGCGCACGCGACGACCGGTGCGGATCAGCAGCGGTCGGCCGGCTTCGCGTTCGAGGGCGGACAGTTGCTGCGACACCGCCGATGGGGTGTAGGACAGTGCTTCCGCGACCGCCGCGATGGTGCCGCGGTGGGCGAGTTCGCGCAGCAGACGGAGTTTGCGGATATCGAGCATCAGTTCAGCTTACGTATTGCATCACGAAGAGTAACTGGACCTACAGTCTTTGTGGGCCGAGGCTGGGCACATGACCTACCACCCCTCGGGAATCCTCGTCCCGCTCGTCACCCCGTTCACCGGCACCGGCGAGATCGCCGTCGCGGATCTGGAGCGCCTCGCACACACCGTGATCGACGACGGCGCCGCCGGTCTCGTCGCACTGGGCACCACCGCCGAGGCGGCGTCTCTGAGTCCGCAGGAACGCCGCGACGTCATACGGATCTGCGCCGCGGTGAGCCGCGAGCGGCGGGTACCGCTGCTCGTCGGCGCCGGATCGAACGACACGGCCGGCACCGTGCGCGCCCTCGACGAACTGGGGGCGCAGTCCGGTGTCCTGGGGGCACAGCCCGATGCCACAGCCGCGTTGGTGGTGGTCCCGTACTACACGCGCCCGACCGAGGCCGGTGTCGTCGCGCACTTCGAGCACGTCGCCGACCGCAGCCCGGTCCCGATCGTCCTGTACAACGTGCCGTATCGCACCGGGCAGCAACTCGGCTGGGAGTCGATCGTGCGACTGGCGGAACATCCGCGGATCGTCGGCATCAAACAGGCAGTCGGCGCGGTCGACACCGAGACCGCGCGCCTGCTCGCCGAGCGTCCGGATTCGTTCTCGGTGCTCGCCGGCGAAGACACGCTGGTCTCGCCGTTGTTCGCGATGGGGGCAGAGGGAGCGATCGCCGCGACCGCCAACGTCTGCACGGCCCAATTCGCCGACCTGTTCCGGCTGTGGAGCGACGGGCGGGTCGAGCAGGCGCGCGGCCTCGGCAACCGGCTCGTCGGTCCCGTGTCCGCGCTCATGGCCGGTCCCAACCCGACCGTCATCAAGGCGGTGCTCCATGCGCAGGGGCGGATTTCGACGCCGTACGTCCGATTGCCGCTGCTGTCGTTCGAGGACCCCGCGGCGATCGCCGCACTTGTCTCCGAGCGAATGTACCGTTCGTCTCCTTCAATCGATCGAACGATACATTCGCTCGGATAGGGAGGGGGAGTACGAGGATCGCCGATGCGATGCCGGCGCGAACGCGGCGGATCAGCGGGGCACGCCCCCGCCTTCGGTGGCGGACGGCAGATGGGGGAGCAGTTCGTCCTCGGGCTCGATCCCGAACGAGCGCAACGCCATCGCCAGCGTCGAGTAGGCGCCGACGGTGAAGACGAGATCCATCAGCTGATGTTCGTCGAGCTCCGCGGACAGGATCGCCCACGTCCGGCCGCTGATCGTGCCGTCGTCGAGCAGTTCGTCGACCGCGGCGAGCATCGACCGTTCGGCGGGAGTGAAGTGCGCTGTGTCGACACCGTCGGCGATCAGAGAGATTTCGGCGTCGGTGAGCCCGGCCTTGCGGGCCAGCAGCACGTGCTGAGCCCACTCGTAGTCCGAGCCGCGATGGTGCGCGACCCGCAGCACGAGCAGCTCACGCCACCGGGGTGAGAGGGACGTCCCACGCAACAGATGATTGTTGAAACCGAGGAACGCGGTGGCCAGGCCGGGATGACGGGCAAGGGTGCCGAGAAGATTCGAGCCGGAGGCACGTCCCTCCTCGGCCGGGGCGCTCGCGACGGACGATCGGAACGCCCGGACGTACTGTGCGAAGTCGGGATCCCAGTCCGCTGCTGCGGCAGGGGGAATGCGCGGGGTTCCGGCCGGTGTGCCTTTCCGGCGGTCTGGGCCGCCGGAAAAACACACCGGTTCGTCAGGTGTTGCGTCCACCGTTGACTCCGAACACCTGACCCGTGATGTATCCGGCCTCCTCGCCGACGAGGAACGCGCAGGCCGCAGCGACATCGGCCGGCCGGCCGATCCGCCCGACCGGCGTCCGCGCGGTCTGCACGTCCAGGTCGACGAACCCCTTCTCGACGGTTCGGCGCAGCATCGGGGTGTCGATGAACCCGGGCGGGATCGTGTTCACAGTGATGCCGTGCCGACCGAACTCGAGCGCGAGAACCTTGGTCAGACCTACCACTCCGGACTTCGCGGACACGTACCCGGCCAGACCCGGGGAGCCGCTGTGCACGCTCGACGACGAGATGTTGACGATGCGCCCCCAGCCTTCCTCGATCATGTCCGGCAGCACCACCTGGCAGCAGTCGAACGTGCCGGTCAGATTGATCGCGATCGAACGAGCCCACAGTTCAGCCGTGATGTCGAGGAACGGCGAATCCAGGGTGAGCCCGGCATTGTTGACCAGGATCGTGGGCCGGCCGAGGCGGGCGCGGACCTCGTCGACACCCGCCTCGATCGCCCCGCGGTCGGTGACGTCGACGCGCAGCCCCAGTGCCTTGCCGCCGTCGTCCTCGATGTCCGCCGCCACCGCTTCGGCCGAAGCGGCATCGAGATCGAAGATCGCGACGGTGTCGCCGCCGGCGGCGAGACGTCGTGCGATGGCTTCGCCGATGCCGGATCCGCCGCCGGTCACGATCGCTGTCCGCCCGCTCAACTGATCGCCTCCGTGCCGAGCAGCGTCGATCGGTGCATCCGCCGCGGCTTGTCCCGATCGAACGGACACGCCCGATGCACGAGTCCGGTGTTGTCCCAGATGACCATGTCTCCTTCGGACCACTCGTGGCGGTAGACCAAATCGTCTGCAGTGGCGCGTGATTCGAGATCGTCGAGAAGCTTGCGTCCTTCGTCGACGTCGAGGCCCACGATGTGCGAGGCGGTCGCACCGAACACCAGTGAACGACGCCCCGAATCGTGCTCCCACACCAGGGGAAGTTCCCGCACCGCGCGCGAGGCCCACTCCCGGATCTGTTCCGGAGTCGGATCCGGATATGTCAGACGCTGGATGGCTTCGAACGTGTGCACCACGCGCAGTGTCGCGAAGCGTTCCTTCTCCTCGTCGGTCAGCGCGTCGTAGGCCGCGTAGGTGCTCGCGAACTCGGTTTCGCCGCCTTCCGCTGCGGTGACCCGGGCGGAGAGCACCGACGCCTTGGCGGGAATCTCGTCGAGAGCACCGTCGATGTGCCAGTAGTCGTTGCTCGCGAAGTACTCCCTGTTCGGGTTGTCGGGTTCGAAGCTGATCTCCATGATCTCGGGGATCCGGTACTTCGGGAACAACGCGAGCTCGCCGAGGCGCCGGCAGAACTTCACCTGCGCGTCGTCGTCGATGTGCAACTGCCGGAACAACAGCACACTGTGCTGCTCGAGCAGGTCGAGCAGTGCACCGGGTACGGTCTCGTCGGTGAGCAGACGCTCGACGTCGACGCCGAGTACCTCCACGCCGAGGTTGTCGGCGAGTTTCTTCGTGGCAAGGGTGGGCATGGATGTCCTCACTCGTGGGACGCCGGGGAGCCGTACCCGGCGGGATCAGGCCTGCTGGGGCTCGTAGCCGAGGATCGCCTTGACTTCGAGGTAGTCGTGGAAGCCGAATTCGCCCCACTCGCGACCGGTGCCGCTCTTCTTGTATCCGCCGAACGGGGCACAGAAGTCGAACGCGTCGTTGATCGCGACGGATCCTGCCCGCAGTCGCCGCGCGACCGAGCGGGCCAGCTCGGGGTCGGCGCCGGCGACGAACGCGGACAGCCCGTACTCGGTGTCGTTGGCGATCTCGACGGCGTGGTCGATGCTGTCGTACCCGATGATCGTCAGGACGGGTCCGAAGATCTCCTCGCGGGCGATCGTCATGTCGTTCTTCACGTCTGCGAACACCGTCGGTTTGACGTAGAAGCCGACCGTGAGCCCGTCCGGCCGGCCCGGACCTCCCGCGACGAGCGTGGCACCCTCGTCGATGCCGGTGCGGATCAGATTCTGGATCTTGTCGAACTGCGCCTTCGACACGACCGGTCCGATCGCGAAGTCGCCGTTCGGATCTCCGACCGTGACCTGTTCGGCCGCCGCCCGCGCGACCTCGATCGCCTCGGCCATGCGCTCGGCGGGAACGAGCATGCGCGACGGGGCACTGCACGTCTGACCGGAGTTGAGCATCATGGCGCCCACGCCCTTGCCGACGTTCTCGGCGAAGTCGCCGTCGTCGAGGATGATGTTCGGGCCCTTGCCGCCGAGTTCCTGGGTCACGCGCGTGACGCCGGGCGCCGCGTTGATCGCGATGTCGATACCGGCCCGGGTCGATCCTGTGAAGGAGACCAGATCGACGTCGGGGTGGCCCGACAGGGCCCTTCCCACACCGGGTCCGTCGCCCTGCACGAGGTTGAATACACCCTCCGGTACGCCCGCCTCGTCGATGATCTCCGCGAAGATCTGCCCCGTGAACGGCGACTGCTCCGACGGCTTGAGGACCATCGTGCAGCCGGTCGCCAGAGCCGGGAAGACCTTCACCGCGATCTGGTTGAGCGGCCAGTTCCACGGAGTGATCAGGGCGCACACCCCGATCGGTTCCTTCACGATCCGGGTGGCCCCGCGCTGCTCCTCGAAGGAGAAGTTCTCCAGGACTTCGATCGCGGTGCTCAGGTGGCCGAGACCGAGATTCATCTGGAAACCCCCGGCGAGTGCGGTAGGGGCGCCCATTTCCTGCGTGAGCGCGGCCGCCAGATCGGGAACCCGGCGGGTGAAGACCTCGAGGATCCGCTTCAGTACGGCGATCCGGTCGTCGCGCCCGGTGGCCGACCAGGACGGGAAGGCTTGCCGCGCAGCCGCGACGGCCCTGTCGACGTCGGCGGCGGTACCGGCCGGCACCGATCCGGCGACCTG
>NZ_JBMBTE010000043.1:0-43401 GCF_048897285.1 Rhodococcus sp. O3 | reverse complement strand
CGCGGTCGTCGTCGGCGGGCCCGTAGGCGTGGTACGTGACGTCGACCGCGGCCTCGGTGGGGCCGTAGAGGTTGTGTACCCGGTCGCCGACCAGTTCGGCTGCCGCGCGGGCGGTCGCGGCCGGCAGCGCCTCACCCGAGCAGAAGATGCGGCGGACGGTCGCGAGGCGGTCCGGTGACGGCGCGGATTCGACGAATGCGGCCAGCATGGACGGCACGAAGTGCAGCGTGGTGATCCGCTCCGCGGCGATCACGTCGATGAGGTACTGGGGGTCGCGGTGACCGTCGGGTCGCGCCATCACGAGGGTGGCGCCGGTGATCAACGGCCAGAAGAACTCCCACACCGACACGTCGAAGCTCGAGGGAGTCTTCTGCAGGACCCGGTCGTCGGCGGTGAGCGGGTAGGTGTCCTGCATCCACACCAGGCGGTTCACGATCGCCCCATGGGTGACGACGACGCCCTTGGGTCGGCCGGTGGACCCGGATGTGTAGATCAGGTACGCGGCGTCGCGGACGGTGAGCGCCCGGTCGGCGTGCACGGGAATCGCTTCGGTGCGGGTCCGCAGGCCGGCGTCGGCGGCGGTGTCCGCGGCGATGACGGGCACGGTCAGGTCCGCGAGGAGATCGGTCCGATCGGCGGCGGTGGCATCGGTGACGACCGCGGCGGGCTCGGCATCGTCGAGGATGTAGGCGATCCGGTCCGCCGGGTAGGCGGTGTCGACGGGGACGTAGGCGGCGCCGGTGCGCAGGATTGCGCACAGCACCAGCGGCAGCCGCTCGGAGCGGGCGAGGAGCACCGCGACCCGATCTCCCACCCGGACTCCGTGCTCGCGCAGGTGATTCGCGAATCGCTCGACGGCCGCCTCGAATTCGCGGTAGCTCAGCGTGCGGTCCTCGAACCGGACGGCCGGGGCGTCAGGAGTCCGGCGCACCTGCCGGACGAGCAGGTCGTCGAGGGTGACGGGTTCGAGTTCGCGGACGGCTCCGGCGCCGAGTTCGGCGATCGTTGCGAGATCGGTGTCCAGGAGCATCGCGGTGCGCGCGACGGGCGTGCCGTCGGCGGAGAGCGCCGCCTCGACGAAGCGGGCCAGCCGCAGCGCGACGAGTTCCAGGTCCTTTTCGCTGTAGCGGTCGGCGTCGGCGTCGAACTGGAGCTCGACGGCGCCGGCGGCGGTCTGGCGCACGGTCAGGGACAGATCGCGGACCGGTCCGCGCGCGAGCGAATGCACCCGGGCGTCGAGTCCGTGGAAGCGCAGCTCGTCGCCGAACGGTTTGATGTTGAGCCACGGTCCGGACACGGCGGCACCGGATTCGGCGCGAACGTCGCGGGCGATCCGCTCCCCGCGGTACCGCCCGTGGGAACCGGCTGCACGGATCGCGGCTACCGCGGCGGCGGTCACGGACTCCGCGGTGGCGTCGGCGGCGACCGGAATACGCAGCGGCACGACGTTGACCGCCATCGTCGGGACCGTCATCGCAGCGGAGCCGAAGCGGTTCATCAGCGGGAACTCGAGCACGACCTCGCCGCTCCCGGTCCAGCCGGCGACGAACGCCGCGGTGAGCGCGGCCAGTGCGTCGCCCCACGTTCCGCGGGCGGTGCGGCCGAGCGCGGACAGCGCGGTGGTCAGCTCGGGGTCGAGCACGTGGGCGTGGGAGCGCACGCGCGCCGCGAATCCGGCCGCGGAGTTCCCGGTGGACAGGGTCACAGCGTCGGGGGCGCCGGTCAGGGTCTGCGTCCAGAATGCGCGGTCCTGTTCGGATTTCTCCGACGTCTCGTACTCCTCGTACTCCGCGACGACCGCGTCGACCGTCCCGAACCACGAGTCGGGGTCGGCCTCGCCGCGCACGGCGGCCGAGTATCGCTCGGCGGCGCGGCGTCCGAGAAGACCGAGACCGAAAGCGTCGAGGACGATGTGGTGCGCGGTGAGCACCACGATCGCGTGATCGTCGGCGAGCAGGAGGACCCGGGCCGTGACACAAGGGTCGGTTGCCGGGTCTATGACCTGCCGGACGCCGAGTCGCTCCCGGGCCGCTGCTTCCGAGTCGGGCAGAGCGCTGAGGTCCTCGATGGGGACCGCGGTGATGTCGTGGGCGCCGATCCACTGGACGACCCGTCCGTCCTCTTCACCGAAACGAGCCGAGAGGCCGTCGGCCTCACCGAGGGTCGCGGAAACGGCGTCGACGAGTGCCCTCGAGTCGAGGGCGCCGCGGAGTTCCCAGGCGTGCGAGACCACGTAGACCGCGGGTTCCTCGACTGCCTGCTGTCCGAACCACACACCGGCTTGAGCACCGGTGACGGGGATGGCGCGAACGACGGCAGTCGACATCATGAATGAAACTCCCAGGACAGCGCCCTCGGAGGCTTCTCCGAGGGCGAGCGGACACGGCAAGTTCGACTCGGGTCACACATCCCACCCGAGTCAACAGTTAGCTGAGCCTACCTTCAGTTAGGCAATCCTGAAATGCCGTCCCCTTCGCGCGTCGCCGACCGGCGCGGGAACGGAGAAGCCTTACCGGACAAAGTCCTAGAGAACGGAGAGCTCGGCGCGCCGGTCGCCGCTACGGGGAGCCCTCGTCACCTGCGCCGTCCCCGGCCGGTTCCCGCATCCACCGCTGTCGGTGCTCGCGCAGCTCGGTTTCGCGACGGGCACGGTAGTGCGCCAACGCCGCCGACAGCAGATCACCGAGGTGATGGCGGTGGTTGACCCGCGGTCTCTGCTCGGGATCGATGTGCGGCGGTGGAATCCATTCCGTACGGCCCGGGTGCTCGGAGATTGCCGGTGCGACGCGGGTTTCCCAGCCGCCGGGCCCGTCGTGCACCAGCGCGTGGCAGGCGTCGCACGCCAGGTCCTCGTTGCCGATGTCGGTGCGACCGCCGTCCCTCCATTCGGTGATGTGATGCACCGCCGTCAATGTCGCGGGCGCATCGCAACCCGGCCGGGTGCAACCACCCGAGGCGGCGATCAACGCGAGCCGCTGATCCGCCGACGCCAAACGCTTCGCGCGACCGAGGTGCAGCGGCCGGCCGTAGTGATCGATCCCCCAAGCACTCCGTGCAGGGAGGTGCCCCCAACCGCCAGCACCGGATGCGCCTTCTCGGCCATCCGCAACGCGTCCCGGATCGGCACCAGCCCACCGGAGGCGGTGGTCACGATGCCGGTTGCTTCCTCGAGCTGTTTCACGGTCATGGTCAGGATCGCGGTCACCGGCAACCCCCGGTGACTGCCCAGCACACCCGACGACAACAACTGCCGCAGGGCGACCTTCAACGCGTCGTGGTTGCGCTGCACCGCGGTGCGGGTGTCGCGGGCCGCGGCCTTGGCCAGCGCATCCCGGTCGAGGGCCTCGGATTCGATATCACCGGACGGTGATTCGGGATCGTCCGGATTGTTCATGCCCGGCCGGGCGAGTTTCGCCAGCACCGGTTCGAGCAGTGCCCGGGTTTCCGGATCGATGAGTCCGGAGATCGGGGTCATGAGATCGACACCCTGCTTGCCGATCCGCAGACCGCGACGCCGTTTGCGTTCCTTCTCGTCCGGCACGTCCCCGTCCGGATTCAGATACGCGAGCAGATGCGCACCGAGTTTCACCAGATCGTCGGGCGTGACCGAACACGCCGCATCCGCCAGGATCTTCTCCGCGACGGTGATCTCGTCGAACCCGACCCCGTGCGGCACCTTCCGCATCACCTTCGCCACCGCCGCGACATGATCCGGCCCGATCGCACCAGAACGCGCCGCGACTGCCATGACCGGCAGTTCGGGTTCGAGGTCCTCACCGTCGAGGCAATGCCAGGTGCCGACCTTCTTCGCGCCCTTGACCCGCCGCGCCGCATCCGCGGCGGAGATCCGCAGCATGCCGATGAGGAAGTCGTTGACCGAGCGGCAGCCGAGCTGGCCCGGGATCATGCGTTCGGTGGTCTCGACGACCAGGCGGTGCCCGACCGCCGAGGCCTTGCGTAGGGAGGTTTCCAGGCGTTGCAGGACGGCGACGATGTCGTCGTCGGTCAGGCCGGTGAGGTCGTCGACGAGCAGGCGCTCGAGGGCCTGATCAAGCGCGCCCAACCGCGCCCGGACCGCGCCCTCTTCGATCCCCATCGAAAGCATGTTCGAATATTAGCGAAGGGGTCCGACAAGAACCGGTGAACGAGTCGACCGCCGCAATTCCGTCTAAGGTGACTGCACATGGAGCCATCCGAGGTACCTGCGGTCCAGGCAACCTACCGCCTGCAACTGCGGGGCGACGGGCTGCGATTCGACGACGCCGCAGCCCTCGTCGAGTACCTCGCCGAGCTCGGGATCAGCCACCTCTATCTGTCCCCCGTCCTCACGGCGACGGTCGGATCAACCCACGGCTACGACGTCACCGACCCGGCCACTGTCTCCGAGGCGCTCGGTGGCCGCGCCGGGCTCGAAGCGCTCGCTGCTCGCGCGCGATCCCGCGGCATGGGCCTGGTGATCGACATCGTGCCCAACCACGTCGGCGTCGCCGACGCCCGCCAGAACCGCTGGTGGTGGGATCTGCTGCAGCACGGGCAGCAATCCCGGTACACCCGGTACTTCGACGTCGATCGGGAATCGGACGGCACCGACGGGAAGATCGCGCTGCCCGCACTGGGCTCCGGCGCCGGCCCCGACGACCTGACGGTGGATCGCACCGGGCCGGAACCCATGCTCGCCTACTACGACAAGCGCTTTCCCGTCGCACCCGGCACCGACACCGGAACCGCCGCCGAGGTACACGAGCGGCAGGCGTACCGGTTGGTGCCGTGGGACTCGGGGCTCGTCGGCTATCGGCGGTTCTTCACGATCGACGATCTCGCCGCGGTGCGCGTCGAGGATCCCGTCGTGTTCGACGACGCGCACGTACAGGTCGCCGAGTGGGTGGCGGACGGACTTGTCGACGGAATCCGGGTCGACCACCCGGACGGTCTTGCGGACCCGACCGGCTATCTCGTCCGGTTGCGAGCGCTGCTCGGGCAGGACCGCTGGCTGGTGATCGAGAAGATCCTCGGCGCCGACGAACCGCTCGATCCGACGCTGCCGGTGGACGGCACCACCGGGTACGACGCGTTGAACGAGCTCGCGGCCGTATTCGTCGATCCACGAGGTGAATCGGCTCTGACCGAAGTGTCCCGTAGATGTACCGGCACGGCCGAGGACGCGGCGTGGTTCCACGAGCAGGAGGTGCAGTCGAAACGCGCGGTCCTGACCGAGGGACTGGCACCGGAGGTACGCCGGCTCGTGCGTGCGGTGCGGCGCGATGCGGGCACGGCCGGTGTCGACTCGGGTGCGCTGCGCGAGGCGGTGGTCGCGGTCGCGGCGGCGCTGCCGGTGTATCGGGCCGACTATGCGCCGCTCGCGGGCCTGCTGCCGCGGATCGTCGGCGAGGTCGCGGGTGCTCGCCCCGAACTCGAGGCGGCGCTGCAGCTTCTCGTCCGGGCATTGTCGACGGGAGGGGAAGCAGCGGCCCGGTTCGGCCAGGTGTGCGGCGCCGCGACCGCGAAGGCGGTGGAGGACCGGCTGTTCTACCGTGCCTCCCGGCTGATCTCGCTGCAGGAGGTGGGCGGGCAGCCGGGACGGTTCGCAATGCCGGTCTCGCAGTTCCATCTGGCATGGCAGGAGCGAGCACAACGGTGGCCGCAGGCGATGACCGCCCTGTCGACACACGACACCAAACGCAGCGAGGACGTCCGCGCCCGCATCTCGGTGCTCTCCCAGGTCGCAACGCAGTGGGCCGCTCACCTGGCCGAGTGGGACGATCTCGCGCCGAGTCCCGACCCCGCCTTCGGATCGTTCCTGCGGCAAACCCTGTTCGGGGTGTGGCCCGAGGACGGGGCGGTCACCAGCGAGCTACGCGGACGGGTTCACGAGTACGCGCGAAAGGCACTGCGGGAAAACGGGACACGAACGACGTGGACGCAGGTCGACGACGAGTTCGAGGCCGCGGTCGCGGGCTGGATCGACGCCGTGATCGACGGTCCGGTGCACGACGCGATGACCTCGTTCGTCGGCTCGGTCTCCCGGCACGTCGCGGCGGTGTCGCTCGGCCAGAAGCTGCTGCAACTGCTCGGACCGGGGATTCCCGACGTGTATCAGGGCACCGAACTGTGGGACGACTCGCTCGTCGATCCCGACAACCGGCGCCCGGTGGACTTCGACGCCCGCTGCCGGCTGCTCGCCGACCCCGCGGCGGCGCCGCCGAAGTTCCGGGTCGTGCGCGAGTCGCTGCAACTGCGCCGGGCACGGCCGTCGAGTTTCGTCGGCGGCGCGTACGTGCCGTTGGTCGCGTCGGGTCCTGCTGCCGGGCACGTCCTGGCATTCGGACGCGGACCGGCTGCCGACGACCTCGACGTCGTCGCGGTGGCCACTCTGCACACCGTGATACTCGACGATATCGGCTGGGAGGGAACGGTTCTCGATCTTCCCTCGGGACGCTGGGCGGATCGGCTCACCGGCCGGACATTTGCCGGCTCGGTGCCCGTGAGCGAGATCCTCGGCACGCTGCCGGTCGCGGCCCTCGCCCGCGACGACGGGTGAACATCCGTACTGTCGACCTTCGTCACGAGCGACTCGCGACAGTGCTAGGTTGCACACATGACCGCGGAGGGGGCCGCTGTGTCCACACGTACCGTCGCTCGTCAGTGCACCCTGTGTGAGGCGCACTGCGGAATACGCGTCACCGTCGACCACGACCGGGTCACCCGCATCGAAGGCGATCCCGATGACGTGCTCTCGCGCGGCTACATCTGCCCGAAGGCCACCGCGCTCGCGGGTCTGCACCACGACCCGGACCGGCTGCGTCGCCCGATGCGTCGTGTCGGCGACGGCTTCGAGGAGATCGGCTGGGACGAGGCGTTCGCTCTCGCCGGGAAGCGCCTGCGTGCCGTCCGGCGACGGCACGGCCGCGACGCGATCGCGATGTACCTGGGGAACCCGGCCGCACACAGCTCGTCGGTCGTCTACGGCATCGCGCTGCGCGTCGCCCTTCTGACCCGGAAGTTCTACTCGGCGTCCTCGATCGATCAGTTCCCGCAGGAGTTCGCGGCGTGGAAGATGTTCGGCTCGAACGTACTGATGCCGATCGCGGACATCGACCGCACCGACCGACTGCTGGTCCTCGGCGCCAATCCCGCGGTGTCCAACGGCTCGATCACCACGATGCCCGACGCCCGCGGGCGGATCGCCGCGATCCGTCGCCGCGGTGGCACCGTGGTCGTCGTCGACCCGCGGCGCACCGAGACGGCACGGCTGGCGGACGAGCACGTCGCGGTACGTCCGGGCGGCGATCCGTATTTGCTGCTCGGCATGCTGCACACGATCCTCACCGAGGGCACCGGCCCGGCACCGGGCACCGTGCCGCTGACCGGCGTCGAGGAGCTCGCCGAGCTGGTCGCACCCTGCACGCCCGAGGCGATGGCGTCCCGTGCCGGGGTGGACGCGGACACGATCCGGCGCCTGGCCCGCGACCACGTCGCGGCCCGGTCCGCGATCGCGTACGCCCGCATCGGCGTCTGCCACCAGGTCACCGGCACCCTCACCCACTGGCTGGTGAACACCCTCAACGCCGTGACCGGAAATCTCGACCGGCCGGGCGGACAGATGTTCGCGACACCACCGATCGACGCGGCCCGTCTCGTACGGCTGCTCGGTTCGGGCTACGGCCTGTGGAGCAGCCGCACCGGCGAGCACAAGTCGTTCCGGACGGAACTGCCGGTGGTGGGTTTGGCCGACGAGATGCTCGGTGACGGAAAGGGTTCCGCCGGCCCCGTCCGCGCGCTGGTCACCTACGCCGGAAACCCGGTGCTGTCCACCCCGCAGGGCGGTCGCCTCGACGAGGCCCTCGAGGGTCTCGACTTCTTCGTCGCGGTCGACATGTATCTCACCGAGACGTCCCGGCACGCCGACCTGATCCTGCCGCCGGTGTCCCACCTCGAGCGGGAGGAGTTCGACTTCCTGTTCCCGGTCTTCTCCGTCCGCAACAACGCACGGTTCAACGCCCGGGTGTTCGAGCCGGCGGCGGATGCGCTCGAAGACTGGCAGATCCTGTCGCGCCTGACCCTCGAGGTGCTTCCGCTTCCGTTGCGATCGCGACTGACTCGTCCTCTCCGCACCCTGCTCGACCGGCTCAGCCCGCTGCGGCTCGGTGCGCTCGGTGTCCTGACCGGCCCGCACGGTGTGC
This sequence comes from Rhodococcus sp. O3, assembly GCF_048897285.1. Taxonomy (NCBI): domain Bacteria; kingdom Bacillati; phylum Actinomycetota; class Actinomycetes; order Mycobacteriales; family Nocardiaceae; genus Rhodococcus; species Rhodococcus sp. O3. The sequence goes on along the minus strand of NZ_JBMBTE010000043.1, from coordinate 35,221 downwards.
TGCGCCGCGGGCGTCGGGGGCTGACGCTCGGGAAGATCCGGCGCTCCCCCGGCGGGGTCGACCTCGGGCCGCTGCAACCGCGGCTGCGGTCCCTGGTGGCCACCCGGGACCGCCGTGTGCACGTGGCGCCGCCGGAATTCGTCGACGAGACACGCCGTCTGCTCGCCGGGACCGAGAACGACGCGCGGGACACCGAATTCGACCTGCGCCTGATCGGACGGCGGCACCTGCGGTCGAACAACTCGTGGATGCACAACATTCCGACGATGGTCAAGGGCCGCGACCGGTGCACGGTCCTGATGCATCCCGACGACGCCGCGTCCCGCTCGCTCGTCCACGGCCAGCCGGTGACCGTGCGCTCCCGGATCGGCAGCATCGTGGTGCCCGTCGAGGTCAGCGACGAGATCCGGGCCGGCACCGTCGCGATTCCGCACGGCTGGGGTCACGACGAGAAGGGTGTCGGCTGGTCCACGGCCGCCGCGCACCCCGGCGCCAACGTCAACCTGCTGCACGATCCGGCGGTGACCGACACCTTCACCGGCAACGCCGCCGTGAACGCGACGATGGTGAACGTGGCCGCGACCACCGCGGGCACCGCCGTCAGACCGTCCGATTGACCGTGCGGATGCCGACCCACAACCCGACCGCGCAGGTTGCGAACGCGGCGACGAAACCCCACGCGACGTCGCTGTCCCACAGCGTGCCGGTGAACAACGCACGCTCGGCGTCGACGATGTAGGTCAGCGGGTTCGCCTTCGCCGCCGCCTGCATCCACGCGGGTCCGGAGTCGAGCGGCAGCATCATGCCGGCGAGCAGCAGCAGGGGGAAGATCACGGACTGCTGGACGCCCCAGAACAGCCACTCCCGGCCCTTCGCGGCCAGGCCCAGCGCGTAGGACAGCGCACCGAGACCGATCCCGAAGATGCCCAGGATCAACAGGCCCACGAGCACCTGGATCGGATAGAAGGCCAAGCCGAACGGGATCGCGGCGACCGTGATGAGCAGTGCCTGCCCGACGAGCGGTGCGAACTCCTTGAGCGCGCGGCCGACGAGGATGGACGAGCGGTCCAGGGGCGTTGCGAGGATGCGTTCGTAGGCACCGGTCATCAACTCGTACAGCAGGTTGCCGCCGACCATGCCGGTGCCGAAGATCGCGATCATCACGAGCACACCGGGCAGGAACCACTGCAGCGCCGTCTCCCCGCCGATGCCACCCGCGCCGAGCATGCCGTCCAGCAGCGGACCGAACAACGCGAGGAACACCAGCGGCTGCAGCAGCGAGAAGATCAGCGTGAACGGATCGTGCAGCACGACGAGGATCTCGCGCGTGAACACCGCCCCGGTGTCGTGGAGCCACTATCTGAGCCGCGAGCGATCTTCCAGGCATATGATCCGGCCGCGGTCCGGTCGATCACGTAGGTCATGCCGCCTCCTCGCGCAGGGACCTGCCGGTCAGATTGAGGAACACGTCGTCGAGCGACGCGGGTTTCACATCGGTCGAGGTGACGGACACGCCCGCGGCTTCCAAGGCTCGCATCAGCGGCGGAACCAGCTCGGGGCCGTTGCGTGTGCTGAGCGCGAGCCGCACCGCGCCCGCGCCGGTCACCGATTCGGTCACGGACACGACAGCGGACGGCAGCACCGACCGTGCGGTCGCCGGGCTCTGCCCCGCGGCCAGTTCGACGGTGACGACGTCGTCGGCGTAGTCCCGTTCGAGTACCTCGGGTGCGGCGTCTGCGATGACGGTGCCGTGGTCGATCAGCACGATCCGCTCGGCCATCGCGTCGGCCTCGTCGAGGTAGTGGGTGGTGAGCAGCAGCGTCATTCCGTTCTCCTCGCGCAACCGCAGGACGTGCTCCCACAGGTTCGCGCGGGCGTGCGGGTCGAGCCCGGTGGTGGGCTCGTCCAGGAACAGCAGGCGCGGACGGTTCATCAGGCCCATCGCGACGTCGAGCCGGCGGCGCTGTCCGCCCGAGAGGGATTGCACGGTGCGCTTCTCCAGTCCGGTCAGCTCCAGCGCCTCGAGCAGGTCGGCGGCACGCCGTTTCGCGACGTCTCCGGGGACGGAATAGAACCGCGCCTGGTTCCGCAGTTCGTCGCCGACCCGGTACGAGTAGCCCCCGGCGTTGCCCTGTCCGACGTACCCGATGCGGGCCCGCACCGCAGCCGGCTCGCGCACGACGTCGCGGCCGGCGACCTCGGCGGTTCCGGAGGTCGGCGTCAGCACCGAGGTGAGCATCCTGATGGTGGTGGACTTTCCGGCGCCGTTGGGGCCGAGGATCGCCACGAGTTCCCCTCGGGCGACATCGAGGTCGATGCCTTTGACTGCCTCGACGGTCTCTTTCCTGCGACGAAAGGTCTTGGTGAGTCCCCTCGCCCGAATCGCGTTTTCCGTACGGTGTACCGATTCAGTCACAGATTTGACGGTACGCTGTACGAAAAGCACGCGCAACGGCATTTTTCCGAGGAGTTCGAGTGGTCGAGATCGATCCGGCCGACAACACCGCGCCCCCGGCGGGTGGCAAGCGATTCGCACCCCTGTGGGAACCGCCGCCGGCGCCGACGCGTGGCCGGCCCGCACGCGTGAACCGCACACAGATCGTCGACGCCGCGGTCGCGATCGCCGACGAGCGCGGACTCGACGCGGTGTCGATGCGCTCGGTCGCGCGGGCGCTCGGCGTCGGCACGATGACCCTCTATTCGCATGTGCCGTCCCGGGACCATCTGATCGATGCCATGATCGACCGCGCCTACGCCGACTTCGCACTGCCCGACCCGGACCTGCCGTGGCGAACCGCACTCGAAACCTATGCGCGCGGGTACTTTTCGCTGCTGCGGTCCCATTCCTGGCTCCTCACCGTGAACACCTGGCGAATGCCGTTGGCACCCCACGTCTTCGACGCGGACGAGGCCGCCTTCCGGATCCTCGTCGACACCGGCCTGACCGCGAACCAGGTCGTCGAGACGATCGGCATCGTGCGGCAGGCCGTGTCCGGGTTCGCGCGCGCCGCCGCCGCGGAGATCGCCGACGAACGCGACCAGGGCACCGACTACGAGGCGTACTGGTCCGCGCAGACCGACTTCTGGGAGAACACCTTCGACCCGGCCCGCTACCCGACGATGACGCGGTTGTGGACGATGGGAGCGTTCGACGACGCCGCCACTCCGTTCGACCTGCGCATCGGCGCGCTGCTCGACACCATCGAGCTGCTCATCGAGCGGGCCGGCGGCTCCGGAACTGCTGTCCCGTCGTTCGACGAGTGCGTTCGCATGTCCGGACCCGACCCGGCCGGCTGTGCGGACGTCGACACAGCCGACGCATGAGCCCCTGAGCTTCCGCAGTCCCCCGTCGGCCGGTGTGGCGTCAGCGCAGCCGGAGCAGACTCATCGCCATCGCCGTCCCGGATCCCCCGAGTTCGCTGGTGTACCGGCGGATCACGTCGATGTCGTCCGCGTGGGTCACCCGCGGCGACCCTGCGACGACACGCGCCTCCGCGATGCGCCGGGCCAGTTCCGTGCGCTGCTGCACTGCGGCGACAATGCCGGCGTCGAGCCGGTCCATCTCGTCGTAGAGCCGGCCGACCTCGAGTTCGGCGAGTGTGGGTCTGATGATCGCGGTCACGTCGTTTTCTCCTTCTGGTGATGGGAACTGATTTCGGTCCGACCGGATGGTCAGCACAGAGCGCGGCGGTACCGGCGCACGAGCGGGATCGCGCATCCGGCGATCAGGACGGCCGACCACGCGAGTATCCGGACCAGCGGTTCGGCGACGGGACCACCGAGTGAGAACGCCTGCATGGTCTCGACCGCCGCGGTCATCGGCTGGTTCTCCACCAACGGTCGGATCCAGCCGGGATAGGCGGTCACCGGAACGAAACCCGGGTTGAAGAACAGCAACAGCGTGCACAGGAGTGAAACAGCCTCGACCACACCGGTATTCGACCAGGTCAGACCGATGGTGGTGACGAGGACCGCGAAGCCGACTCCGAAGATCACCGGCACCGCCACGAAACCGAGCGCGGCGAGAGCTCCGGCGTGGAACCGGAATCCGAGCGCCATCCCGATGGCCACGATCACCGTGGTGGTCGCGGCGATCCGCACCGCCTCTGCAACCGAGCGCGACAACAACGCCGACGCCCGGTGGACCGGCAGTGTCCACAGCCGTCCCGGCAGGCCCGCCTCGCATTCACGACGGAGGGTGATCGTTCCGGCGAGCGAACCGAGCAACGCGCTCATCACCGCGACCATGGGCACCGTGCCGTACAGCGCGTCGTGACCGGCGAAGGCGGTGACCTGCCGGCCCAGCACGACGTCGAGCATCACCAGCATCGCGACCGGATAGGCGAGGGTCTGGACCACGGTCATGGGGTCCCGGCGCCAGCGGGTGAGCAGTCGGTGCGACTGCAACCAGGTGTGCGGCAGCAACATCCGGATCGAGTTCTCCGCCGGGGGAACGATTGTCGTCACAGGAATCCCCTGAGTCGTGGTCATGCCGGTTGTCGAGGTTGTGCCCGCCGTGGTCATGCCCGCCTCCCGATGACGCGCACGGCCATCCATCCGACGATCCCGAGCAGGGCGCACAGCCACAGCAACGTCGGAACCACCAGGTGAGCGTCGAAGGCACCGTCGGCCAGTGCGCGCAGCGTGACCGTGAACTGGGAGACCGGCTGATTGCGGACGATCGGCTGTGCCCACTGCGGAAACTGTTCGAGGGGAAGGAATCCGCACGAGAACATGCCCAGGACGAGTTGCGGAACGGCCAGCGCGCGAGTGGTGGCCTCCGGGCTGCGCGAGAGTGTGCCCAGGACGTCGGCGGCGAGAGCGAGGATCACCCCGATCGCCAGTGCTGCCGCGCAGAACGCAACAGCGGCGGTGGGTCCGGCATCGAAACGGAAACCGATCACGTGACCGCACACCACGGCAACGGCGACCGCGAGCACGCAGCGCACGGTGCTCGCCGAGACCCGTGCGGTGACCGGGACGACCGCGGGTATCGGCATCGCCGCGAACCGCCGGTCGACGCCGCGCACCGCGTCGGTGGCCGCGACGAACGCGGCGGTGATCGCCGTGAAGGACACTGCCTGTAAGGCGATCAGCGGCATGAGGTACCGCCCGTATTCGACGGTGCCACCGGAGAACCGCGTGATCACCGCATGCAACGGGACGTAGAAGCCGAGGGTGAACACGATCGGCGCGATCAGCGCGGTCAGCATCGATCCGCCGCGCAGCGCCGATCCCAGCCCGCGGGCCGTGAGCACCCACCACTGGCGGATCGGTGTGCTTTCGGGGGCGAGGCCGGTCATGCCGCGACCTCCAGCGGCGCCGTTTCGCTTCCGGTGAGGGCGAGGAACACCTCGTCGAGCGACGGGCGGCGCAGCGCGATGTCCGCGATCTCGATGCCCCGGGCCGCGACCGCGGCGGCGACCCGGGCGAGGGTGCCGGCCCCGTCGGGGGCGGGCACCGCGATCCGGTCGGCTCCGATCTCGACCGCTCCGTAGGTGAGGGTGCGGACGACGTCCGCGATCTCGGTGACGTCGCCGGGGCGCAGCGGCACCACCTCGCAGAAACTGCCGCCGACGCGGTCCTTGAGCCGGACGGCGGTGTCGTCGGCGACGACGACACCCCGATCGACGACGACGATGCGGTCGGCGAGCAGGTCCGCTTCCTCGAGGTACTGGGTGGTCAGCAGCGTCGTGATGCCCTGCGCCTTGAATCCGGCGACCAGGTCCCACACTCGTTGCCGGCTGCGCGGGTCGAGCCCGGTGGTGGGTTCGTCGAGAAACACCACCCGGGGTGGGACGACGAGGCCGCAGGCGATGTCGATGCGGCGGCGCATGCCACCGGAGTACCGGCCGACGGGGCGGTCGGCAGCGTCGTCCAGGTCGAATTCCGCGATCAGTTCCCGGGCGCGGGCACGGGCGGCGCGTCGTCGCATGCCGAGGAGCCGCGCGAACAGCACGAGATTCTCGAATCCGGTGAGCGAGTCGTCGAGCGCGGCGTACTGGCCGGTGAGCATGATCGATCGCCGGACACCGGCCGCGTCGGTGACCACATCGTGCCCGGCGACGACGGCCCGCCCGGAATCCGGGCGGAGGAGTGTCGCGAGGATGTTCACCACGGTGGTCTTGCCGGCCCCGTTCGGCCCGAGGACCCCGAGCACCTCACCGGGGGCGGCGGCGAAGCTCACTCCGCGCAATGCCTCGACCGGGCCGAAGCTCTTGGTGACATCTTCGACGAGCAGCGACTGTGTTCGGTCCGGCACGGGGTCCTCCTGGCTGACGGCGGAAAGGCGTGATGTCCACGCTCTCCCGGCCGCGTCCTCCGCGATACCCACCCCAGAGGTGGTCCGCCACCACCTCGGCGACCTCCGTTCCCGGCAGCTCCTACTGCCGTCCCTCGAGCGGATCCTTCCGCCAGAGCAGGGCGTGCAGGCATTCGACGGCCTCTTCGGGGTCGGCGACGGCCAGCACGCCGGGGCCGGGCATCTGCCAGCCCCCGATCGACACGACGGGAACACCGGTCCGGACCGACAGCGCGATCTCGCTCATGGTGCCCCAGCTTCCTCCGACCGCGATCAACGCGTCGCTGGTGCGCACGAGCAGGGCGTTGCGCATCTCCCCCATCCCGGTGGGTATCGACACCGTCAGGTAGGGGTTGCCGTCGAGCCGTTCGTCACCGGGCAAGAGGCCGATCGTGGTGCCGCCGGCCTCGATCGCGCCGCGCGACGCCGCCGCCATCACCCCGCCCAATCCGCCGGTCACGACCACCGCGCGCCGCCCGGCCAGCAGTCCGCCGACGCGACGGGCGACGCGGCGCTGCTCCGGGGTGGCGTCGCCGGGTCCGACGACGCCGACATACCGCTGCTCGTGCATTTTTCGATTGTCCACCAACCCAAGGTGTTGTGGAGTCCACTCCGGGGTTGCGGACTTCCACCGCCTGGATCGGTCGTGGTCACCGCGGTGCCGGGCGCACCCTGATCGCCATGACCACCATTCGCAGTGCCCGGCTCGTCCGGCGCGTCACGGTACTTGCGGACGACGGAGTTCCGCTGGCCGTCCGGGAGGTCGGGGCCGCCACCGCGCCGCTGACGGTTCTGTTCGTCCACGGTCACTGCAATCACACGGAAAGCTGGTCGCCGCTTCGGGATTCGCTTCTGCGGCTGACGGGCCCGTCGGTGCGGATGGTGTTCTTCGACCACCGCGGGCACGGCCGCTCCGGTGGCGCTCCCGCCGAGACGTACACCGTCGAGCAGCTGGGCCGGGATCTCGGCGCGGTGCTGAACGCGGTGGCGTCCGGCCCGGTTGTGCTGGTCGGGCATTCGATGGGCGGCATGGCGATCCTGTCGTACGCGCGGCAGCATCCGCACGAGATCGGCCGCCGGGTGGCGGGGATCGGCCTGATCGCGACGGCAGCCGGCGATCTGCACCGGTCCGGTCTCGGGCGGTACCTGCACAGCCCGGCGGTGGAGCTGTTCCACCGGGCGGTGACGCGGGCGCCGCGCATCATGCAGCGAGCGATCCGGTTCGGCGGACGCGTGGGCGTGTTGCTGGTGCCGCCCGCGGACCGTCCGGGCTCGGAGGGCCGCTGGGCTGCGTTGTTGAAGGTCCTGCACAGCGATACGTCGGTGGTGACGATGGCCGGGTTCCTGCGGTCGTTCGCGGCCCTCGACGAGTCGGCGGCCCTGACGGTGCTCGCGGCGGTGCCGGCACTGGTGCTGTGCGGTTCCGCCGACGAGTGGACCCCGTTCGAGTTGTCGTCGGGGCTGGCATCGCGGCTGCCGCTCGCGGAGCTGGTGCGCGTCGACGGGGCCGGGCACTCGGTGATCGGCGAGCGGGCCGACGAGGTCGCGCAGGCGCTGGCGGGCCTGCTGCGGAGGGTCGCCTGAGCAGGCCGGCCGGGGTCGCCTCAGAGATCCCGCTCGGTGATGACGCCGCTGTGCAGGGCCAGCTCGGCGAGCCGCACCCGCTTGAGGTTCTGCGGCAGATCCTCGACACCGAACTTGGTGAACAACGCGCGCAGGTGGGTCTTCACGGCGTCGACGCTGAGGTAGAGCTCCGCGGCGATCGCCTGATTCGAGGCGGGGGTGGCGAACGCGGCGCCGTGCTTGTACGGGCGGCACAGGGCGACCAGCACATTGCGCTGGGTTTCCGTGACGGAGCGGACCGTCGGCAACTCCGACGCGACCCGGGTCGCCTCGTCCGGCCCGACCCCGATCTCCTGGAATGTCAACCGGATCGAGCCGATACGGATACTGTCGCCTTCTCGCAGCCGCCGTCGCCCGGTGATGCGCTCACCGTTGACGAACGTTCCGTTGCGCGACAATCCGTCGTCGACGATCGTCCAGTGCGTCCCGAGCCATTCGACGACCGCGTGAAGCCGCGACACCTCCTCGTCGCCGGTGAACGGCACATCCGAGTCCGGTGACCGGCCGATCGTGACACGCGGTGTCGCGGGCGACAGTTCGAAACGATGCTGCCGGCCCTGCTTGTCGATGTAGCTCAGTCGTGACTCGATACCGACGCTCACTGCGACCTCCCGGAGACGGAATCCATCGTGCCCGTCACCGATTGACTCGGCAAGGGCCGCGATAATGGATGTCGTGAACCGTCGACGTACCCGAGTACCTGCCGCTGATTCCCCGTGCCCGTGTGGTCGCGGAGTGCCGTTCGGGGAGTGCTGTGGCCCGTTGCTCGACGGCGCGGACGCACCGACCGCAGAGCGGTTGATGCGGTCCCGGTACACGGCGTTCGCGGTCGGGAACGTCGAGCATCTCGAGCGCACGTGGCATCCGAGCGCCCGTCCGGCCCGCCTCGAGCTGGATCCGGACCAGCGGTGGACGGGACTCGAGGTGTTGCACACGACCGGCGGCGGTTTCCTGCACACCGAGGGCACCGTCGAGTTTCGCGCCCACTACACGTACAACGGCGTCGAGGACATCCTGCACGAGCACAGTCGATTCGTGCGCGAGGACGGCCGCTGGCTGTATCTCGACGCCCTGCCCTGACCCGGCATCCCACAAGGAGGAGACGTGTCGTTCACCGAGGAAGAGATCGCCTACCTGCAGTCGCAGCCGCTGGCACGCTTCTCTACGGTCGGCCCGGACGGTCAGCCCGACGTCGTGCCCGTCGCATTCGAACTCGACGGCCCGTACGTGTGGGTCGGCGGCGTCGGCGAGGCGGTCCTGGGCACCCGCAAATTCCGTAACATCCTGGCCGGCAACGACAAGGTCGCGCTCGTCGTCGACGACCTCGTCTCGTTCGATCTGTTCGTCGCGCGGTCGATCCGGATCTACGGCCGCGCCGAACCACCGATCGAACGGGTCGGGATGGTCGGGCCGGGCATCTTCTCCCGGATCACGCCGACGATCTCGTGGAGCTGGAACCTGTCCGGCGAACCCGCCGGGAGCGAGTGGCACGAGCCGCGGCGGACGGTGCACGGTCCGCCGGCGGGCGCCTGAACTCCGCGCAGGAGCATCTCAGCGCAGCAACGTCGCGCGCAGGGTGTCCGTCAACCACGTCCGATACTGCTCGACGTCCCAGCCGCAAGTGCGGCGCAGCAACGCGTGCACCTGGGGCGAGCTGAGCGTGAAGAGCACATCCGCGGCGTGCTCGACGCTCACCCCGTCCCGGAGCAGCCCGCTCGCGCGCAGGCCCTCGGCGATGGTGCGGGCGTTCTCGGCGGTCGCGCGGGCGTCCTCGTCCGCGAAGCGCCGCATGTCCTCGTCCGCGCCCGACGACTCGATCGACGTCATGAGCAGGCCGCCGGCCCGTTCGAGCATGTCGGTGCCGAATCCGACCACGTGCTCGAGGATCAGGTCGGCGTCGGAACCCCCGTGCGCGCTCTCCCGTCGCGCTGGGACGGCGGGGTCACCGGTCCCGGCGACCGCGTCGTCGAGTGCCTCACGGAACAGTTCCGACTTGCCTCCGGGGAACGCCGTGAACACCGTCCGGACCGCGACCCCGGCCTCGTCGGCGATCTGCTTGACCGTGGTGCACACGTAGCCGTCGCGGACGAACAACCGCGCACCCGCGGCACGGACGGCGGCGCGGGTGCGACGAGCGGCTTCTTCCCGAAGCGGGGACTTGTACGTCCTCTTCCCGGTGTTCTCGGACATCGCGAGCAACCCTAGCCCATCGGATGCATCCTCGATGCATCCGAATCGGGGCATCCGAATCGGGTGAAGCTGCGCGTATCTCGCGGACCGTGCATGCTGGACCCGTGCACACCTTCGAGGTCTGGGCCCCCGTCCCCGAGTCTGTCCGTCTGCACCTCGACGGCACCGTCCATCCGATGCATCGCGACGAGCACGGCTGGTGGCGCGCCGAGGTCGATGCCTCCCCCGGCGCCCGCTACGGCTTCGTCGTGGGTGAGGACGACACGGTGCTGCCGGATCCGCGTTCGCCCCGGCAGCCCGACGGGGTACACGGCCTGTCGCAGCTGCACCGGCTCGATCCCGCGGTCTGGACGGACTCGTCGTGGACCGGTCGGCAACTCCCGGGCAGCGTCGTCTACGAACTGCACATCGGCACGTTCACCGAGGCCGGCACGCTGGACGCGGCGATCGAGCATCTCGACGAGCTCGTCGAGCTCGGGGTCGGCTTCGTCGAACTCATGCCGGTCAACGCGTTCAACGGAACCCACGGCTGGGGTTACGACGGGGTGCTCTGGTACGCGGTGCACGAGCCGTACGGCGGGCCGGACGCGCTGCAGCGCTTCGTCGATGCCGCGCACGCGCGCGGACTCGGAGTAGTGCTCGACGTGGTGTACAACCATCTCGGCCCGTCCGGAAACTATCTGGGCCGTTTCGGTCCCTATCTGACCGGCGGCGCGGGAACGTGGGGTGAGACGGTGAATCTCGACGGCCCCGGGTCCGCCGAGGTGCGCCGCTACATCATCGACAACGCCCTGCGCTGGTTCCGCGACTTCCACATCGACGCGCTGCGGCTCGACGCGGTCCACGCGCTCGTGGACCACACCGCCACACACGTGCTCGAGGATCTGTCGACCGAAACCTTCAGGCTGTCCGTACATCTGGGTCGCCCGCTGACGTTGATCGCCGAGAGCGACCTCAACGATCCGCGCCTGATCACTCCGCGCTCGGCAGGTGGCTACGGCCTGCACGCGCAGTGGGACGACGACATCCACCACGCCGTGCACGCGGCGGTGTCCGGCGAAAGGCAGGGGTACTACGGAGATTTCGGCTCTCTCGACTGCCTCGCCCGCACCCTGCAACACGGCTTCTTCCATGCCGGGACGTATTCGAGTTTCCGCGGTCGCATCCACGGGCGTCCGCTCGACGTACGCCGCACCCCCGCCAGTTCCCTGCTGGCGTACACGTGCACGCACGACCAGGTCGGCAACCGCGCACGCGGCGACCGGCCGGGCAGGTATCTCGATCACGGACAGCTCGCCGTCAAGGCGGCGCTCGTGCTGACCTCCCCCTACACGCCGATGCTGTTCATGGGCGAGGAGTGGGGTGCCGGCACCCCGTTCCGGTACTTCACCTCGCATCCGGAGCCGGAACTCGCCGCCGCGGTCGTCGAGGGTCGGCGGCGCGAGTTCGCCGAACACGGCTGGGACGTCGGCGACGTGCCCGACCCGCAGGATCCGGAGACGTTCCGAAGTTCGGTCCTGAATCGCACCGAACGCACCGAGCCCGAGCACGCGCGACTGCTGGCGTGTTACCGGGACCTGCTCGCGTTGCGGCGGGCCCGTGCCGAGCTGACGGATCCGTGGCTCGAGAACCTCCAGGTCGACTACGACGAGGAGGAACGCTGGATCGTCGTGCACCGCGGGACGATTCGCGTCGCCTGCAATCTCGGGGCCGATCCGGTCACGATTCCGGTCGGCGGTGTTCCGCTGATGTGGTGGGACGAACCGGTGGTCAACCGGACCCGTTCGGCCGCCTTGATCCCGGGACACTCGTTCGCGGTGTTCGAGGGCGACATCGACCACCACGAACGGTGACACCGCCTCAGCGTCGGCGCAGCATCCTCCACGTGAACAGCGCGGTCACCGCGAGGATGACGGCGGTGGCGGCCGAGGCACTGTGCATTCCGGCGACGAAGGCCTCGCGGCCCTCCACGAGGAGCGCTCCGGCGGCGGACTCGGGCAGGTGCCGTGCCGTCTCCACGAGATTGCCGAGCGTGTCGAGTCCCTCGTTCGACGCGAACAGTTCCGCGAGCCGACCCTGATAGGTCGCGCTGACGACGCTGCCGAGCACCGCCACGCCCAGCGCCATCCCCAGTTCGTACGCGGTTTCCGACACAGCGGATGCCGCGCCCGCTCGGTCCGGTGGCGCTGCGGCCACCACGAGATCGGTGGTGAGCGTCAGTGCGACGCCGACACCCGCACCGACGACGGTGAAGCCGGCGACGAACACCCCGGCACCGCCGTCGGCACCCAGCGCCAGCAGTGCCCCGGCACCGGCTGCGGCGGCCGCGAGCGAACCCGCCAGTACGCCACCGATCGGGAGACGACGGGTCAGCGGTCCGGCGGCGAGCGAGCCGAGCGCGCTGGCCGCCGTGCCCGGGAGCATGAGCAGTCCGGCGGTCAGCGGGCTCACGTCGAGCACCAGCTGCAGATATTGCGAGCCGAAGAACAGCACGCCGGCGAGCGCGAACACCGACAGCAGATTCGCCACCACGGCGGTGGAGAAGGTGCGCTCGGCGAACAGCGACAGGTCCAGCAACGGCGACGACGTGGTGCGCTGCCGGTGGACGAAGAACAGAGCCGCGAGTACGCCGACACCGCCGGCGACGAGGTATTCCGGCTGCAGGCCGTGCAGCGCGGACTCCTTGATCGCGTAGACGAGCGGCAGCACCGCGGCCAGCGACGCGAGCGCCCCGACGAGATCGAATCGACCCGGCGCCGGGTCGCGGGACTCGGGGATCAACCGCGGCGCGGCGATCACGAGAATCGCCATGATCGGCAGATTGACGAGAAACACCGAGCCCCACCAGAAGTGCTCGAGCAGCCATCCGCCGACGATCGGCCCGGCTGCGGCGCCGCCGGCCGCCATCGCGCTCCACACACCGATCGCCAGCGTGCGCTGGCGCGCGTCGGCGAACATGTGCCGAATCAGGCCGAGGGTCGCCGGCATCAGGGTGGCTCCGGCGATGCCCTGCAGCACTCGTGCCGCGATGAGCATCTCGGGACCGGCCGCCCAGGCGGCGAGTACGGAGGCGGCGGCGAAGCCGGTCGCGCCGACGAGCAGCAGGCGGCGGCGCCCGATGCGGTCGCCGAGCACGCCCATCGTCACGAGCAGGCCCGCGACGGCGAACGAGTACACGTCGATGATCCACAGCAGCTGCACCCCGGTCGGGGCGAGATCGGCGCTGATGAACGGCAGGGCGAGATCGAGCACGGTCGCGTCGATCGCGATGAGCAACACGGCGCACGCGAGCACGGCGAGGCCCAGCCACGTGCGGGCGTCGGCCCTCACGGGGGCGTCGGTGGTCGCGATGCCGGTGTGTGCGCGCATGACTTCTTCCTGGGACTTCGAGGATTTGCTGAACCGTCCAGCCGGTACAGTTTTCCAGGGTAGCAACGAACCGTCCGGCCGGTACAGTTCATTGGCTAGGCTCACACCATGGCCTTCGACACCCGCGACCGGATCCTCGACGCACTCGAACGCACACTGCTCGACGTCGGCGTCGCCCAGGTCACCCTCGAGTCGGTGGCCGCGGCCGCCGGTGTCTCGAAAGGTGGCCTGCTCTACCACTTCCCGACCAAGGAAGCGATGCTCGCCGCCATGGTGCACCGACTCGGCGCTCGCAGCGACGAGCGACTCGCCGAGGCCGTCGCGGGCGGCACCCGGGTCGCCGAGTGGTACCTGTCCTATCCGGACGACCTGGGCGAGGCCGCGGAGATCTCGCTGTTCCGGTCGATGGTCGCCGCGATGCGCAGCGCCGACGGGCAGCACGACGAGGTGCAGCGCGCCGTCGTCGAGGTGATGCGGTCCTGGGACGACGGACTCCGGGCCGAATTCGACGACCCCGTCGACGCCGAAATCGTGCGACTCGTCGGCGACGGCATCTACCTCGGAGCGTTGCTCGGTCTGCCGCGCACCGACCCCGATCTCCATCGCCGGGTCGTCGCACGACTGCTCCGCCACGACGTTTCCGCGGACTCGCCTGCGACTCGCACGGACCATGAAACCGAGGGTGGCCAAAACGTTTGATTATGCCTCATCGGGACGAGTACCGTCGCGAATACAGCCACATTTCCGAGGTGATCGTCATGAATCTCAAGAAAATGCTGGCGGGTACGTTCCTCACCACCACACTTCTCGTCGCACCGGCCAGCATCGCCGCCGCTACCCCGGCGGTCGATCCTTCGCCCGGGGTGACCGCCGTGCAGCCCGTCAACCACAACCCGTACGACCGGCACGACAAGGACCGGAACGACTGGAACAAGGATTGGAACAAGAAGGACCGCGATCGCGGCCGGGATTGGGACCGCGGCTGGAACAACCGCTGGGACAACCCGTGGCGCGCGGACTGCTTCTGGTTCGGACCGTGGCTGGTGTGCAGCCCCTGGTGACCCTGCACAGGGAGTGATCCTGCACAGCGAACCTGCACACCGTCCCGCTCCCGGCGCCCGGCGCTAGGTCAGGTACCGGTAGGCCGGTGAGCCCGGCTCGAGGCGTTGCACTTCGAGCCGGGACGCATCCATGCGTGCCAGCAACGGCGCCAGACCGTCGGCGGCGCCGAGTTCGATGCCGACCAGCGCCGCGCCCGTCTCGCGGTTGTTGCGCTTGACGTACTCGAACAGGGTGATGTCGTCGTCCGGCCCGAGCACCTCGTCCAGGAACCGCCGCAACGCGCCCGGCTCCTGCGGGAAATCCACCAGGAAGTAGTGCTTGAGCCCCCGGTGCACCAGCGACCGCTCGATGATCTCGCCGTACCGGGAGACGTCGTTGTTGCCACCCGAGATCAGGCACACGATCGTCGATCCCGGCTCCGCGGCGATGTGGTCGAGCGCCGCGACGGACAGCGCACCGGCGGGCTCCGCGATGACGCCCTCGTTCTGATACAGCTCGAGCATCGCGGTGCAGATCGCGCCCTCGTCGACCTGGGTCATCCCGAACGCCGCAGTGCCGAGCGTGTCCTGACGGATCGTCGCGACCAGCGGCAGGCTCGAGTGCGACACCACCTCGGCGCCGAGCTGCGACACCACCTCGTAGGGCACGTTTCCGATCCGCTGGACCGCGGCACCGTCGACGAACGGCTCGACCTCCGGCAGCGTCACCGGTCCGCCCGCGACGAGCGCTGCGGTCATGGACGCGGCACCGGCCGGTTCGACGCCGACGATCGACGTGGTCGGCGACTTCTCGTGCAGGTAGGCCGCGATGCCGGCCAACAGGCCGCCACCACCGACGGGCACGACCACCAGATCCGGTGACGCCGGCAACTGCGCGAGGATCTCGCGGGCGATCGTGCCCTGCCCGGCGGCGGTGCGCGCATCGTCGAACGGGGCGACCATCGTCGCACCGGTGCGCTCGGCATCGTCACGGGCCGCCGCGGCCGCGGCGTCGAAGGTGTCGCCGATCGGGATGAGTTCGACGAATTCGCCACCGTGGACGCGGATCCGGTCGCACTTCTGCTTGGGGGTACGCGCGGGCACGTAGATGCGCCCCTGGATTCCCATCGACCGGCACGCGTACGCGACACCCTGCGCGTGGTTGCCGGCACTGGCCGTCACGACCCCCGCAGCCCGTTCTGCGTCGCTGAGCTGGGCCATCACGTTGTAGGCGCCGCGCAGCTTGAACGACCGCACCCGGGTGAGGTCCTCACGCTTGAGGTAGACGTTCGCGCCGGTCAGCGCGGACAGACGCGGGCAATGTTCGAGGGGAGTCGGTGCCACCGCCGGGGAAATTCGCTCCGCCGCCGCGTCGATGTCGGCCACGTTCACAACGGGCGTCCGAGTCGGTTCAGCGGTGTGCGGGTAGGTGGTCACCCGTCAATGCTGCCACCCACCTCGCCGATCATCCAAAGCAGGTCACGTGACCGCGGCGATCTGCGCCGACAATCGCTTGCGGATTCGCAGCGCACACGGTCTACTGACGACATGCCTGGGCCGGCATGGATCGGGCGAGTCCGATCGGCGATGGTCTTCCTGGTGAGTGCGAGCGTCCTCACCGCCTGCACATTGCTCCCGGACGGCGAGGCATCGTCGACTTCGACGCCTGAGAGCGGCCCGGCGGGATCGTCGTCCGAGGCCGTCGGCACCGACGAGATCTCCCCGCTCGTCATCGGCGCGGTTGCACCCGACCCGATCCCAGTCCTGGGCTCGGACGAACTCTTCCACGTGGCCTACGAGCTGACGGTGCTGAACTTCGCCCCGCGGCCCGCCGTCATCACGTCGGTCGAGACGCTCACCCCCGACGGCGAGGTCCTGGCCTCACTGACGGAGGACGAGGTCGCCGCCCGGACGATGATCCTCGCCGACTACGGCGGTGCGGAACCCGTGGAGGAGGGTGGCCCGGCAATCCGGATCCCGGCGGGCAAGACCGCCCTGCTGGTGCTCGACGACACCTATCCCAGCCGGGATGCCGTTCCCGCGACCGTCACGCATCGGATCACCACCACGTTCGGCTCCCCGGAATCGGGCGACGGCGGCATCGCGGTTCTCTGGCCCGACGAGGTAACGCAGACGGGCGGGACGGTGACGATCTCGACCGACCAGCCGGTCGTCGTCGGCGCACCGCTCCGCGGGCAGGGGTGGATCGTCGAGAACGGATGCTGCACTCTCAACGCGCATCGCAACGTCCTCCTCCCGGTGGGCGGCCGGATCAACGGAGCCGAGCGGTTCGCGATCGACATGAGCAGGATCGACGTCGCGGCGACCCGTGAGCACGGCTACGAACCGAGCGTCGAGGTCGACGGCGATCCGGCACAGAACGAGAACTACCTCGCCTACGGCACCCCGGTGCTCGCGGTCGCCGACGCCACCGTCGTGGCCGTCCACGCCTCCGATCCCGACACGCCGCCCGGAGAACTGCCCCTCGGGCCGGGCTTCACGCTCGCCAACCTCGGCGGGAACATGGTCGCCCTCGAACTGGCCCCCGACCTCTTCGCCGTCTACTACCACCTGGCTCCCGGTTCTCCCACGGTGGAGGTCGGAGACCGTGTGTCCGAAGGGGACGAGATCGCCCGGCTCGGCAATTCGGGCAACTCGTCGGCGGCCCACCTGCACTTCCAGTTGAGTCGCACGCCGCTCGTCTTCTCGTCCGACAACGTCCCGTACGTGCTCGACGAGTTCAGCGTCGTGGGCACGCTCGACGCCGAGAGCGGCGAGCTGCTCGACGAGCCGAACCCCGGGCCGCGTCGTGACGCCCTGCCGCTCGTGCTGACCGTCGTGGACTTCGACTGAGCGCGCGGGTGATGTGGCGGGCCGTCGGTCCCTATCTCGGTTCGAGGACGAACACGGGGATCTGCCGGTCCGTCTTCTTCTGGTACTCGGCGTAGTCGGGGAACGCCTCGACCGCGCGTTTCCACCACACGGCCTTCTCGTCGCCGTGGACCTCGCGAGCGGTCATGTCCTTCACCTCGGCACCGTCCCGCAGCTCCACCTGCGGATTCGCGACGACGTTGTAGTACCAGACCGGGTTCTTCGGCGCACCGCCCAGCGAGGCCACGACGGCGTAGGTGCCCTCGTGTTCGACGCGCATCAGCGGCGTCTTGCGCAGCTTGCCGCTCTTGGCTCCCCGGGTGGTGAGGATGACCACCGGTCGGCCCTGCATGGTGTTCCCCTCGGTACCGCCCGAGGATTCGTACTTCTCGACCTGGTCGGCGGCCCATGTGGCCGGGCTGGGTTCGTATTCTCCGATCAGAGGCATACCGAACAGTCAACACGTTTCTGTGATCCGGCACACCCGGAGCAGAAAGTTCGTTGACCCGAATTCTCGACTGCGACTACCCTGATGACAGACTTTCCAGCACCGTAGGAGCATCGTGATGACCGCACTCGACAGCCCGGCCCGTCGGGCCCGTCGCGTGGCTGGCGTCGACCTCGCCGGCACGGAGTGGCCGCTGTACAAGCTCGAAGCCCTGGTCGCCGGCTTCCTGGTGCTGTTCGCGCTGTTCGTCATCACCGGGTCCGGGCAGATCGCCGTGCTCTCGGCGGCGGCCGCAGCCACCGTGACCTGGTGGGCTCGCCTGGCGCACTACAGCCGCAGCCAGTGTTCGTCTTCTGGAGTTTCGTTCTTCTAGGGTTTCGTCTTCGCGCCGTGCGATCCGGTGTCACCCGGGCGCTGCGCGGCGGTCGCCGCCATGATGCGGGTGATCTCGTCGCGGTCGGCGATCCCGGGCAGGCCCCAGCCCTCCCGGTAGTCGTACAACTCGGCGAAGGTCACCGAATGCCGGTTTCCGTCGGCGACCTCGACGTCCTCGGTGGTGATCAGGCTCGGATGCGCCACGCCGCACGCCTCCGCCACCTTGAACACCTCCCGGCGCAGCGCCCGCAGATACTGCTCGACCCGATCGGCCTTCGACGGGACATCCAAACCTCGTGACAGCCAAGCGTTCTGGGTGGCCACGCCGGTCGGGCACCGGTCGGTGTGGCACTTCTGCGCCTGGATACAGCCCACCGCGAACATCGGCTCGCGGGCAACGTTCACCATGTCGCACCCGAGAGCCATTGCGGCAACGGCATTGTCGGGAACACCGAGCTTGCCCGATCCGATGAAGGTCACGCGCTCGGCCAGCCCCGCCAGGGCGAACTCCCGGTAGACCCGGGCGAATCCACTGCGGAACGGCAGCGACACCGAATCGGTGAACACGAGCGGCGCCGCCCCGGTACCGCCCTCGCCACCGTCGACGGTGACGAAGTCGACGCCACGCTCACCGTCGCGCATGGCGTCGACGAGCAACTGCCAGAACGTCGGGTCGCCGACCGCCGATTTGATCCCGACGGGAAGACCGGTGGCCGATGCGACCGTCTCCACGAAATCGAGCATGCTGTCGACGTCGTGGAACGCGGTGTGCCGAGACGGGCTCACCACGTCGCGGCCCACCGGCACGCCGCGGATCTCGGCGATCTCCTCTGTGACCTTGGCGCCGGGCAGCAGACCACCGAGACCCGGTTTGGCGCCCTGGCTCAACTTGATCTCGATGGCCTTCACCGGTGCCGATTCGGTGAGCGCGACGAGCCGGTCGAGATCGAAACGGCCCTCGCTGTCGCGGCAGCCGAAGTAGGCCGTGCCGATCTGGAAGATCAGGTCGGCGCCGTTGCGGTGGTACCGCGACAGCCCGCCCTCCCCCGTGTTGTGCATACAGCCGGCGCCAGCCGCCCCCTTGTTCAGCGCCACCACCGCCGGCGCCGACAACGATCCGAAACTCATCGCCGAGACGTTGACGAACGATTCCGGCCGGAACGCCTTCGCACGCCCACGCGGCCCACCGAGGATCTTCGCCGACGGAACCGCCAGTCCCTCACCGCTGTGCGGCGCTCCGGACGGCGGGATCCGGGAGAACGTGCGGTGTTTGATGATCGTGTACCCGTCGGTGAACTCGATGTCGTTGTCCGTGCCGAAGCCGAACGTGTCGTTCTGCCGCTTCGACGCCGCGTACACCCAGTGCCGCTGGTCGCGAGTGAACGGCCGCTCCTCGTCGTTGCGGGTGACGATGTACTGACGCAGTTCGGGACCGATCGCCTCGAGCAGATACCGCCCGTGACCGAGGACCGGGAAGTTCCTCAGCAGCGCGTGCCGACGCTGGAGCAGGTCGTACGACGCCACCGCGGCCAGCGCCGCAGCAGGGATTCCGAGAGCCTTCGACCAGTCCATGGGTCCACGGTAGGTCCGTTGCGGGCAGCTCACGTCGGGATGGCCGATACCGCCCAATCGGTTCGAGCAGCCCGGGCAGGAGTTCGTCCATCGCCTCCGCTCCGGACGCGAGCAGCTCGTGGACGTGCCGTCCCTGCGGCACCCCGTGCCGGTTCTCCGCCCCGAGGGGAGCACGTCCCGCTCGACCACGGTCACCGTGCCGTAGAACTCGGCCAGCGCGCGGGCCGCCGACAGCCCGCCCGTACTGCCCCCGAGAACAACCGCCCGATCGCCGATCCTGTTCATGATCTTCGTCTCGCATGAATGCCCGAGTGATACGCATTCGATGCCGGCCCGACGGTCGCCGAAGCGCGCGAGTACCCGATTTTCGGGACGCTTCCGCGCGTGCGTGTCAGGTTGCCAGGCAGCCCGGGCCGAGGAGCGCCTTGAGATCGCCCATCAACGCCGACGACGGTTCGACCCGCAGGCTGTCGTCGACCTTGAGCAAGGTGACCTTGCTGCCGGAGATCAGCCGCACGTGGACATCCGAGGTGCCCGGATGGCGGGTCAGGACGTTCTTGAGCGCCCCCACCTTGTCCGGTGTGCACAGCCGCGTCGGCATCGACACCGACAGCGGCTTGGCGACACCGATCTGCGAAAGATCCGGTACCGCAAGGTCGTTGGCGATGAGGGAGATCCGGTCGTCGCGGATCGACACGCGTGCCTTGACCAGGACCACGGAGTCCTCGACGACGTCCATCCCGTACACCGAGTAGGACTGCGGGAAGAACAGCACCTCGATGCCACCGGACAGATCCTCGATCTGCGCGGACGCCCAGGCCAGACCGTTCTTGTTGATGCGCCGGTTCACCGAGGCGAGAATGCCGCCGACGGTGACCTGGGTGCCGTCCTTGATGTCGCCTTCGAGGATGGCCGGGATCTGGGTGTCCGCCTGCGCGGCGAGCACGTGCTCGATGCCGTTGAGGGGGTGCCCCGAGACGTACAGGCCGAGCATCTCCCGCTCGAGCGCGAGCCGGTGCTTGGTGTCCCACTCCTCGTCGGGGATCTTCACGTTGAACACCGACGTCACCGACTCGTCGGCGTCGGCGCCGCCGAACAGGTCGAACTGGCCGATGGCCTCGGCCTTCTTGGTGCTCATCACCGCGTCGATCGCGTCGGCGTGGACGAGCATCAACCCCTTACGGGGATGACCGAGCGAGTCGAAGGCACCGGCCTTGATGAGCGATTCGGTGACCTTCTTCGAGCATGCCAGCGTGTCGATCTTGCCGAGATAGTCGGAGAAGTCGGTGAACGCACCCTTCTCCTCGCGGGCCTTGATGATCGACGCGACGACGTTCGCACCGACGTTGCGCACTGCGCCCATACCGAACCGGATGTCCTCGCCGACCGCGGCGAAGTCGACGCGCGAGGCGTTGACGTCCGGCGGCAGCACGGTGATGCCCATCTTGCGGCAGTCCGCCAGGTACAGCGCGGCCTTGTCCTTGTCGTCACCGACCGAGGTGAGCAACGCGGCCATGTACTCGGCCGGGTAGTTGGCCTTGAGGTAAGCGGTCCAGAAGGAGACGAGGCCGTAGCCGGCGGCGTGCGACTTGTTGAACGCGTAGCCGGCGAAGGGCAGAACGGTGTCCCACAGCGCAGTGATCGCCGGCTGGGAGAAGCCGTTGTTCCGCATGCCTTCGGCGAAGCCGTCGTAGGCCTCGTCGAGGATCTCCTTCTTCTTCTTACCCATCGCGCGACGCAGCAGGTCGGCCTGGCCGAGGCTGTACCCGGCGACCTTCTGCGCGATCTGCATGATCTGCTCCTGGTACACGATCAGACCGAACGTGTCCTTCAGGATGTCGCGCAGCGGTTCCTCGAGTTCCGGATGGATCGGCTTGACCTCTTGCCGATTGTTCTTGCGGTCCGCGTAGTCGTTGTGGGCGTTCATGCCCATCGGACCCGGCCGGTACAGCGCGAGGACGGCGACGATGTCGTCGAAGCCGGTCGGCTGCATGCGTCGCAGCAGGTCGCGCATGGCACTGCCGTCGAGCTGGAACACGCCGAGCGTGTCGCCGCGCGCAAGCAGTTCGTAGGTCGGTTCGTCCTCGAGAGGGAGGGTGTCGAGGTCGATGTCGATCCCGCGGTTCTCCTTGATCAGCTCGATCGCGTCGCCGATCACCGTGAGGTTGCGCAGGCCCAGGAAGTCCATCTTCAGCAGGCCGATGGCCTCGCAGGACGGGTAGTCCCAGCCGGTGATGATCGCGCCGTCCTGGGCGCGTTTCCACACCGGGATCGCATCCATCAGCGGCTCGGACGACATGATGACCGCGCAGGCGTGCACGCCGGCGTTGCGGATCAGACCCTCGAGGCCGAGCGCGGTCTCGTAGATCTTCTTCACGTCCGGGTTCGAGTCGATCAGCGCGCGAACCTCGGTGGCTTCCTTGTACCGCTCGTGATTCGGGTCGGTGATGCCGGAGACCGAGATGTCCTTCGCCATGATCGGCGGCGGCAGGGCCTTGGTGATCTGGTCGGCGATCGCGAAGCCGGGCTGACCGAACTGCACGCGGGCCGAGTCCTTGATGGCGGCCTTGGTCTTGATGGTGCCGAACGTGATGACCTGGGCGACCTTGTCGTTGCCCCACTTCTCCGACGCGTAGCGCACCATCTCGCCGCGGCGACGATCGTCGAAGTCGATATCGATATCGGGCATGGAGACACGTTCGGGGTTGAGGAACCGCTCGAACAGCAGACCGTGCGGGATCGGGTCGATGTTCGTGATGCCCATCGCGTAGGCGACGAGCGAACCGGCCGCCGAACCACGGCCCGGGCCGACCCGGATGCCGACGCTCCTGGCGTGGTTGATGAGGTCGCCGACCACCAGGAAGTAGGCGGGGAATCCCATCTCGTTGATGACGCCGATCTCGTAGTCGGCGCGGGCGAGGTATTCCTCCGGCGGACCGCCCGGGAACCTCCGCTCCAGGCCGCGCATCACCTCGTGCCGCAGGAAGCTCTCCTGCGTGTGTCCCTCGGGCACCGGGAAGATCGGCATGCGATCGCGGTGCTTCCACACGTCGTCGTAGGACTGGACGCGCTCGCCGATGAGCACCGAGTTGTCGCACGCGCCGGGAACCTCCGAGTCCCAGATGGCACGCATCTCCTCGGCGGACTTGAGGTAGTAGCCGTCACCGTCGAACTTGAAGCGGGTCGGATCCGAGAGCGTCTTACCGGTCTGGATGCACAGCAGCGCCTCGTGGTTCTCGGCGGCGTCCTTCGTCACGTAGTGGCAGTCGTTCGTCGCGAGCGGAGGGATACCCAGCTTGCGTCCGATCTCGAGCAGGCCCTCGCGGACGCGCCGCTCGATGGACAGGCCGTGGTCCATCAGTTCGAGGAAGAAATTGTCCTTGCCCCAGATCTCCTGCCACTTCGCGGCGGCCTCGAGTGCCTCGCGGTCGTGACCGAGACGCAGCCGCGTCTGGATCTCACCGGACGGGCAGCCCGTCGTGGCGATGATGCCCTCGGCGTGCGCGGCGATCAGTTCCTCGTCCATGCGGGCCCACTTGCCGAGCTGACCCTCGATGGAGGCGAGCGAAGACAGCTTGAACAGGTTCCGCAGGCCCGTCGCGTTCTCCGCGACCATCGTCATGTGGGTGTAGGAGCCCGAGCCGGACACGTCGTCGGATTTCTGGCTGGGATCGCCCCACAGCACACGCTTGGTGTTGAACCGGGACTCCGGGGCGATGTACGCCTCGATGCCGATGATCGGCTTGATCCCGAACTTCTTCGCGGCGTTGTAGAACTCGCTCGCGCCGTACATGTTTCCGTGGTCGGTCATGCCGACCGCCGTCATCCCGAGCCGTTCGGCCTCCTTGAACAGGGGCCCGACCTTCGCGGCACCGTCGAGCATCGAGTACTCGGTGTGGTTGTGCAGATGAACGAACGAGTCAGCCACGCGTGTCACTCCCGGAAGTCAGTGGGCACCGATGAGTGTAGGCCCCCACGGCGACGTGTTCGGTCAGCCACACCGCGCCTGCTGCGGGTCTTCGTTCCCGGCATGGTGACCGTCACACACCCGTGTGTAAGCTGCCCTCTGCGTCGGGGTCGGGGGACCCTGCGATCGGGGTGAACCCGACACCACAGGGGGGCCATGGTGATCTTGTTCTGTTCGGCATGCGTGCGTTTTCCCGGCCGCGGCGGGCGGTCGCGGTGAAGGTCGATCCGGAGATGCTCGCCGCGCTCGCCACCACGCTGATGAACCACGCGGACGAGGTCCGGCGCGCGGGAAACTCCCACCGGACCGGCCCGTGGTACGACCTCGAGCAACTGCCGCATTCGCTGGAGGGGTCGCAACTCGCCGCGGTCTCGGCGGAGGCGGTCGCTGTGCTGGCGGGAGCCTTCGACGTGCTCGCCGGGCCGATCGACCAGATGGCCTACATCGCCGGGGGCGGTGCGCAGGGCTACGTGATCGCCGAGGACGAGTTCGCGTCCCTCATCCGCAATGCCGGGGAGGTCGCGTGACGCCGAGGCAGACGTCCGTGGCGAGGTGGCAACCACAGCACCTGGGCGGAACCGCGGACGCGATCGACGGAGCACAGCGGCGGCTCGTTGCCATCGCCCGCGCGGTGCATCGCGATGTGTCGCTGATGCGCGACCACGACTACTGGGTCAGCGATGCTCAGGTTGCCGCGGAGGAACGCGCCGAGTTCGAAAGCCGCCGGATGCTCCGGTGCGCCGAAGGCGTGGAGACCGTCGGCGCGGCGTACCGGTCCGCACTGGGAAGCATCGGTGCGGCGAGAACCCACCTGCTCGACACGGTCGCCGCAGCTCACGCCGCCGGCGCCTCCGTGGGCGACGACTGGCAGGTCGCGGCCGGGTCCGTCGACGATCCTCAGGAGGTCGACTACTGGCGCTGGCGGGTCGGCCAGGCGGTGACCGCCCTGACCGACGCCGACGCCGAGGCCGCACAGGCGGTCCGGAACGCCCTCGACGCCCTACGCGCGCTCGTCCCCGACGCGCTGGGAATGTCCGGCCTCGAAGCCCGCGAACTCGCGGTGAAGATCACCGGCGGCACGCAATTGAGCGCCGTCGACATCGACAATCTGCTGCGTGACCTGCGCGGGATCCAACCGACCGTCGAACAGCTCGAAGCCCTGGCGCGCGGGGAACAGATCGTGATGTCCCAGGCAACGCTCGACTACGTGCGGGAGCTGTACGGCACGCTCGGGGTCGACGGGTTCGTGAAACTGTCCGAGCAGTTGGGTACGGAAGGGTCCGCCGACGGGCAGCGGCTCCTGGCGAACGGTTTGGCACTCGCCGCCGGACCCGAGACCGGCCTCGGCGGTATGCCGGCAGGGGTGGCGGAGTTCTTCGAGAAGCCGGGCACGACCAACGTCGTGGTGGGTAATCCCCCGGTGTTCCTCACCGCCGTTCCGGACTCGGGTCTGCTCGACCGGTTTGCGCAGTCGTACGGGGCCGGTGACGCGGCGTTGCAGCAGGACAATCCGATCAATCGCGCACTGCTCGAGCGGGCCGGCGAGTTGGCCGCACTCGATCCGGGCCCCCGAAGCGCCATCGAATTACGGGATGCCGGATCGACGACGTTCGACGGGCTCCTCGAGCATCTGGTCGCCGCCGGTGGGCGTGACCAGGAGAGCGTGCACGAGATGGTGGTCGATCCGGGCAGCCGTGAAGAGCGGATACTGCCTCTCCTGCAACATGATTGGTCGGACTCCGGCGAGCCAGCGGTGGCGAGGATGTTCGAGTGGATTGCGGACGATGCAACAGCGACCGGCGACGACCCCGTGTCGGTCGAACGTGCCACGCGTGCAGGCGAAACCGCTTTCGGCCTTTCGCAATTGCTGTCCGGCCACCATGCGGAACTGCTCGACGTTCCCGGGTCCGACGGAAAATCGATCGGTGAGCTGAATCCCGCTGTGACCCAAGGTCTCGCGAAGGCCGTGGCACCCTATCTGGCCGACATGGTCGGCGTTCCCGGTGAGGAGACCGGAACACACGGATACGGGGCACTCGGCTTCCGGAACGCGCCACTGCTCTACGCAGTGCTGTCGAGCGACGTCGACGCGGCCGGGCACCTGACCGCACAGGCGTCGACGTCGGTCGCGTCGCTGGAGCAGGTGTGGGCGACATCCGGTGCGACGAACACCGATTCGCGAATCCACTACGGAGTGTGGGCGGGACGACTGGCCGGCGTGGTCGAAACCGGACTTGCCCTCGAACTGGAGAACCGGCGGAACGACGCCGAAGATGCACTGGACAGGAGAGGGTTGGTGTTCGACAGCGCGAAAGCGGCCCTGTACGGGTCGGCTTCGTTTGTCCCGGTGGCGGGTCCGTTCCTGGCGACAGGAATCGACGTCGCATCGCCATCGGTGCGCGATGCGTACTTGAGCACGGCCGACCGGATCGAATCGATGACGGCGAATGCTTCGACGGATACATCGCGTACGGCCTCCTACTACAACATGGCACTCGGCGCGCAAGCCGCGAATGGGGGGCATCTTCCGATGGATGCGGGTTGGGACGACTACAGAACCGCTGACGGCAGCCTTCTGTCATCGGCAGCGATCGAAGCCGACGACCGCGACACTCGACTGGCCGAATTCAATACGCAAGTGAGAGACACCCTTGTGTCGTCCGGGATGCCGATCGATGCATTCTTCTCCGAATTCGAAAGCGCGCGACAGGAAGTACCTAGATGAACAGACCTACAACGTCGCGATGGATCATAAGCGCCGCACTCGTCACCGCATTCTGTTTGTCGGGCTGTAGTGCTCCCCAACCGACACAACAGCCAGAAGCAGTCCGTTATGAACTTCCCGGTCTCATCCAGTACAACTACCGGTGGAGTGCCGAACCCGGTATCGATCTTTTCGGCTCCCCCGAGATCGCGGTACGCGCCTACTTGGAGTCCTACTACATCGCCAGCTTCGCTCACTCCACCGCAGCCGGCTACCCAGGATTCGAAAAGGCCACGCAAGTCCTCGTCTACGACCCACCCCGGGAAAGAGATATCAACGACCGCACAAACTTCGAAGACCTACCCCACACCGGCACCTTCTACGCACACATCCTGTCCGTGGAGAGATCCGACCAATCATTCCGAGCTGTAGTCTGCCAGGGGAACTACTCGCTCATGACGGCCGTACCAGAGGGCGGATACGTCAACTTCGGATCACGAATCCCCAGCCCCGCAGTGGTAGAGCTCGCACCCGGACCGAATGGCACCACCCAGGACACACGAGCCGCGGAGGGTCCTGCACGAGCACCCCAGACCGACATGTTCGGCGGCTGGACTGTCACGCGACACGCCCTCTCGACCAAGAACTTCGACGACAACCTCACCTGCGTCGACAAGTTCCCGGATCCACCGGAAACCCGCCCACAACGGAGATACGAGACGTTCTCAGCGCCGTACCAAACCCTGCCGCCCTACCCAGGATGGTCGAGCTCCCAGTGATGAGCGATCAGTTGGCGACGCTCGTCTCTGGCCTCATGCTCGCCGAGTACGAGGCCAGAGACGATACGCCGCCGATCAGAGCCGTGGCGTCTCAAAAGATCCCATCAGTCGAGCCGGAGAAGTAGGCCGAACCCGAGGTGAGGAACCCCTGAACTACGGTAAGGAATATTTCCCACAAGGTGGGCATCGGCGGATCCACAAAGCCTGCGGGATGGATGTTGTCGATAATCGCCTGGTAGATGTCGACGTACACGGAGACCTCCTCTGATGTATCGATCGTCGATGTACATCATCGACGTCAGAGGTTCGCAGGGACCGGTCGCAGTCGTTGCGGCTGTACGCAGACGGTCGCGGAAAGCTGCTGGTCGGCAATCCGAATTGATTTGTTCGGACGACGATCGCCGGCGGTCTTGGGGCAAAGGCGAATCAGCGGATGGTTTTCGTGCTTGATCGGGCCCGAGGTACGAACGCACCTGAGCCAGGTCGGAACCGTAATTGTTGGAACGCCAATCAGCTACACAGCCGTGATCGAACAGCATGAATATCCGAGTCCATGCCAAGTCGAGGCGGCAAGGAATATGGGAGTGCGTTCGAGCACCCGACCTGATGGCTAGATGACCACATCTGGGGCCCTGTAGTTTTCGCGCCGAGAACAACGACAATGGCTTTACCAGCGGTGATAGCCTGTGAATTAGCTGCCTGACGCCCGCACGAGGAGGAGGCCGCCGATGCCGATTTCGGCCATGCAATGGACACTCATTTGGTCCGCCACCGGCAGCATCACGAAAGAGGTGAACTTCGCCGCACGCGATGCCGTGGGCCAGATCAGCCTCGGGCAGGCCGACGGCGGCGGGCTCCTCAACTCGGGCATCCGCGGATTCCGGGCGCGCCCGAACCCGTCTGGGCCGGAGGTCGTGACGGACTTCGGCCCCAACTTCTACGACTGGCCGAACACGGTTACCGACGACTTCCTGAGCAGCGTCACCTTCGCGCTCGCGCTCGGCGCCCGCCAGGAAGCCACCGGTGTCTGCAACATCTTCAAATGGAGCTGACCACATGGCGTCACGAGACATCTCCGAAAACTCCGGAGCGCTGGAACCCGAGACAGAATATGTGTTCTTCGTGTACGACAAGGGCGACGGGACAATCCTTCATACTCACCAAGTGGTCAACCTGCCGGGGGCCGAGGCGCCCAGCCGCGAGCAGATGGAGCAGACCGCTCTGAGTTACGTCTCCCCTCAGGCAAGAGAACAGGCGGAAGCCGGTTTGGCGGTCTTGAGCGTCGACCCTCAACAACTGAAACGCGGGCAGTCCTATCGAGTCGATCACGAACGGAAGACGCTCGTGGCCGTGGAGCGGGAACGCTGAGACGACGACTGGCGGATAGCGATGAGCCTCCGGACTTCAATCTCCACGTCGTCGAAGGCATCGTGGCGGTACTTCTGGTCCCAGGACGGAAATTCCGATTCGTCTCGGATCCCCTGCCCGGTTTCGCCATATCCATGCATGGAGGTCCCGCATGTCCATCAAGCTACTTGCCCTCCAGGACGATAACCACCACCTGGTCACAAAGACCACCTTCGAGTCGATGGCCCGGCTCGAACTTGAAAGTGGCGGCTCCTACCTCGTCATCGCCACCGGAACCGTGTGGGCCGCATCGCTCGACCGCAACGAGACGGTGACGGTCCGTTTGTCGATACGGACCGGGATTGTGGCGCAAATAGAATCGAAGACCGAATTCTCGGCAAACCCTTCTCTCTCCTCCACAGGCCACGAATCGTTCGCTCTGACCCTGGCAGCTGATTCAGTGTCTGGATCCCCCGGCCCCGGCCCCGTGATCAGGCCACCTAGCGCATCTCTGTCGGCAAAGAAGAACACGAGCGGCCAGGGTGGTTTCGCCGTCAGCGACATTCGGATCGCAGCGTTGCCGGTCGATGAGATCGTGCTGACAACGATCGCCGAGCAATAGAGCGAGCATCCGATGGGTGCGCCTGATCGCATGGACGCCAAGCCACGGCGGTTTTCGATGATGACTGCTGTTGATGCCGCGGTCGTGGCCGGGACGGTCAACGATCTACGTCTACGTCGTCGACGAGCACGCGGCGGGGTGCACGATGAGCCCGCCGCAGCGCGTCCGCGCTGTAGATCACCAGCGCCACCCAGATGAGCGAGAACCCGATCCATCGCGACGCGGGCATGGCTTCGTGCAGAACCAGCACACCCCACGCCATCTGCAGGCTCGGCGTCAGGTACTGCAGCATTCCTAATGTTGCGAGCGGCACGCGCTGCGCCGCCGCCCCGAACAACAGCAACGGAACTGCGGTGACGAGACCGGCCGAGACGAGCAGAAACGCGTGGCCGGGACCCTCCGTCAGAAATGTTCCGGTACCCGTCGCCGTGAGGAACAGCAGATAGCCGAGCGCGAACGGCACCGCGACCACCCCCTCCCCGGTGAGGGAGGTGCGCGGGTCGAGGGGCACGATCTTCTTGATCACGCCGTACAACGCGAACGACAACGCCAACGTCAGCGCGATGATCGGCGGGCGTCCGTAGTCGACGGTGATGACGACGACCGCGACCGTGGCGAGCAGCAGCGCCGCGATCTGCGCACGGTACAACCGTTCCCGGAAGAACAGCACACCGAACAGCACACTGACGAGGGGGTTGATGAAGTAACCGAGCGCGGTTTCCACGACGCGGCCGGACGTCACGCCGTAGATGTAGGTTCCCCAGTTCACGGCGATCGCCGCCGACGCCGCCGCGACCAGCGCCCACGTTCGAAGACCCAGTCCGCGCAAGGTGCCGAGTTTGCCCAGTACCGCGAGCAACAACAGCATGAGCAGCAGCGTCCACAACACCCGGTGGGCGAGGATCTCGACCGCGCCGGCCGGCGCCAGAAGCCCGAAGAACGCAGGGAACATACCCCAGGCCAGGTAGGCGCCGATCCCGCACAGGACTCCGACGTTGTTGGTACTACGGTCGACGGCGGTCACCCGCCAACCCTATTCCTCCGCGACGGTACCGGCCGACTACGCGACAGGTACCGCCTCAGAGACCGAGGGCTTCGCGAAGCCGCCGCGCGCTCATGACCCCGGGTCGTTCCTCGGCGGGAAGCGTGCCGAGCAGGTGGATCAGGTCGTCGCGGCGCGTCGGGTCCGCGGCGGCCTGCCGCGGGGTCAGCCCGTCGAGCGCAGGAATCTGTTCGTCGAGCCACGCCTGCTCGTATTCGCGGATCCGCTCGTCGAGAATGGCCGCGAGCTCCTCGTCGTCGAGGTCGCCGGGAACCTCCGACGCGGACTGCTGCGCCTGCGCCAACATCTCCGCAGCCGGGGTTCGTGACTCGGTGATCTCACGTGCGTTCGGCGCCGCTGCGACGACCAGTTCGATCATGTCGTCGAAGTCGAATTCGCTCATCGCCTCGACGGTCAGCGTCCACGGCTCTCCCGTGCGGTCCAGGCGCACCACACCGAGTACGCGCTCGCCGTCGGTCCACGCCCACTCGTCACCGCGAGCGGCACCGAAGCGACGACTGAGCTTGCGCCGGAGGGTTGCGGAGGAAGGCACCGAGAACTCGGCGGTGCAGAAGACCATCTCGTCTCCGCCGGCCGTCACGAGTCGAGGCGGCGCGAAACGGGCGCTGAGGAACGACACGAGTTCTTCCGGGTCGGCCTCGGCGTCATCGAGCAGCGCCATCAGCGGTCCCCGCTGCGGCAGGGTGACAGCTTCCGCGCCTCCGAAGATGTTCCAGAGGCCGTCGCCGACGGGCACGATCCGCGTGCAGTACAGCTCCCCCGCCTTGACCTGCCGGCTGGCGGTCCTCTCGGTGACGTCGATGCGATCACCGGTGCGCAGGTCTCGCATCGTGATACCGGATCCAGGCCGGACAGCGTCGACCTCGAACAGGGATCTGCCGACGCGCAGCCATTGCTGCGCGAGCAGCTGTTCGTCGTCGGGTAGCAGTTTCCCCCGGGTCCTCAGAAATTCGGCGAACGCTCCGGTTTCGAAAAGTGCGACATCCCAGACGAAGTCGTCGAGGCCGAGTGACGGGTTCTCGTGACCGCCCGGCAGGTGGGACGCGCGCACCAACGCCAACTCCACGGCCCGGATACGCCAGTGCGACAGCTCCACGAACTGGCCGATCTTCGCGTACAGCCAGCGGGCACGTTCCGCCAGGCTGTAGTCCCTGTTCTCGCGGTAGCCGGACAGCAGCTGATACATCGGATGTTCGCGTCCGTCCTCCAACCGCCCGTACAGATCCAACGCACGTTCGGCGTTGCCACGGTCGGATTCGTATTGCGCCAGGTACAGCAGCGCCGGTCCGAAGTCGCTGTCGGCCGCGAGGGAACGGAGGTAGTGTCCCTCCGCGTCCTCGATGTGCCCGGAGCTTGCGGCGGCCCCGGCGATCCAGTGTGCGGCGGCAGCGACCTGCCGCGGGCCGTGCTCGATCAGCCAATCCGCTGCACGGCCGATCGACTCGGTGTCGAAGGCCTGGAACTCGAGCACGCGGTCAAAGACGGCGGTGACGACAGCAGGATCGGCGAGATCGAGGAACAGGTCCGGACCGTACAGGGACAAGGTCTCGGCGAATCTGTCGCCGGCTTCGGGGTCGCCGCTGCAGCCACCGACGAGTGTCACGAATCCGGTCGCGGCGAGCACCGCGTCCTCGGGAACACCGAGGCTCTCTGCGAGATCCGATGTCGAGGCCCCGAAGTCGTCTGTTGTCATGGGGCCGAGGGTAGAGCCCCTGAGCAGCCTGGGCCACCCGCCAGCGTTCCCGCCGTCGCGGCTGACAGCCGCGCGATGCGGGCACCGCGCGGCTGTCTTCTGCCTCGGCGGCTGGGCGCTGGGCGCCTGGTGTGCACATATGGCGGCGCCAACCGCCAGAAGTACACACCGATGAAAATCAGTCGTCGGTCTCGTCGAGCACGCCGACGCTCACGCCGTAGGGCAGGAAGCGAACGGATCGACTTGGATCCGTGTTGTTCTTGTGGGCGCGCAGCGCGTCGAGTTCGGTGCGATACACCTGCTCGACCCGGGCGAAGCCCTCGGCGTCGACCGAATAGACCGCCCACACGCCGTCACCCGCGCTGCCGGTCGTTTCGGGTTCGGGGGCGCGACGCGGCCCCGGGCCGCTCGATTGCCCGAGGAACCTGACGAACTGCTCCTGCAACTGCCGGAACTGATCACCTGCTTCCCGCATCACGCGGTCGATGTCGTCGGGGTCGAATCCGAACGGCCGGTCGTTGTCCATCACGGACCTCCTCGGCGGAGACGAGCCCGCCGGCGTGGCGGGACCTCTCTCCAGTGTGCCGTGTCTCAGGGTTCGCCGTCGTCGGGTCCCGGTGTCACGACCTCCACCTGCTCGGGTAGCAGCGGCGACACCGCGAACCGTCCCGCGACCGCGTCGGCCGGCAGCGCTTCCACTGCCCGCACGCGGGCATCGTCGGCCAGGGCCCGCAGGTCCTCCGAGGTCGTCCACACGACGATCCCGACGACGCACGCGCAGCCGGAGGCGAGGCGCTCGGCCGACACCGCCGCAACCCGCGCGGCGCGATCGTTCCCGCTCGCCGGGACCTGCAACCGTGAAGCCGCGACGGTCGGTGCGCGGCGCAGTGCTTCCGGATGCTGCGGCACCGCGACCGTCACCAACGGGGTCTGCACCCGGTCGATCGGGACCCGGAACAGTACCTGCGCGACCCGCAAGCCGTCGCCGAGCTCCGCGACGGTCGCGACGTCGACCGGCTCGGTGAACGACACGAGCGCCCAGCGGGGGGTGCTCGTGTCGGCCGGGTCGTCGAGGCTCTCGGCCGCACGGCTCAGATAGTCGGCGACGAGCTCACCCGAATCCGGACCGAGGGCGTCCGAACGCACCGAGGCGGGCCGCACCGGGTTGAGGACCCCCGCGAGCAGCACGGCGAGCACCAGCAGTGCCACGCACGCCCACGGAAGTACCCGGCGGATCACGACAACTCAGGCATCGCGCAGCACGGCCAGCGCATGTTCGAGATCTGCAGGGTACTTGCTGGTGATCTCCACCCAGTGGCCCTGCGTGGGATGCGCGAACCCGAGCGACCGGGCGTGCAGCCACTGCCGTTCGAGGCCGAGACGGGCAGCGAGACGCGGGTCGGCGCCGTAGGTGAGATCACCGCAGCAGGGGTGCCGCAGCGCCGAGAAGTGCACCCGGATCTGATGGGTGCGCCCGGTTTCGAGGTGGATGTCGAGCAGGCTCGCCGCCTGGAACGCCTCGACGGTGTCGTAGTGCGTGATGCTGGGCTTGCCGTCCGCGGTCACCGCGAACTTCCAGTCGCTGCTGCGGTGCCGGCCGATGGGGGCGTCGATGGTGCCGCTGCTCGGGTCCGGGTGTCCCTGCACGAGCGCGTGGTACCGCTTGTCGATGGTGCGCTGCTTGAAGGCCCGCTTGAGCACCGTGTACGCGCGTTCCGAGGTTGCCACCACCATGACACCGGAGGTGCCGACGTCGAGGCGGTGGACGATGCCCTGGCGCTCGTGAGCACCGGACGTGGAGATCCGGAATCCGGCGGCGGCGAGTCCGCCGATGACGGTCGGGCCGGTCCAGCCGACGCTGGCGTGCGCGGCGACCCCGACGGGCTTGTCGACGGCGACGATGTCGTCGTCGGCGTACAGGATCTCCATGCCCTCGACGGGCTGTGCTTCGATGGTCAGCGGCCGTGGGGGCTCGGGCAGTTCCACCTCGAGCCACGATCCGGCGGACAGTCGGTCCGACTTGCCGGCGGGCGCACCGTCGACGAGTACCGCGCCTTCCTCGGTGAGCGCGGCGACCACGGTCCGCGACAGCCCGAGCAGCCTGGCCAGTCCCGCGTCGACCCTCATCCCGTCGAGCCCGTCCGGTACGGGCATCGCCCGGGTTTCTCTCACTAGCGTGCTCCCTTTTCCGTTTCCTCGGCTGCGTCCGCGTCGTTCGCTTTGCCCGCGCGCGACCCGTCCGGATCGATCCCGAACACGGTGAGCGCCACGAGCAGGATCGCTCCGCACACGATCGCCGAGTCGGCGACGTTGAACACCGGCCACCATCCGACCGACACGAAGTCCACGACGTGTCCCTGCAGAGGGCCGGGTGAACGGAAGATCCGATCGACAAGATTACCGAGTGCGCCGCCGAGCACGAGGCCCAGACCCAGGGCCCACCATCCGGACTGCAGGGTGCGGCCGATCTTGACGACACCGATCACGACGGCGATGGCGACGATCGTCAACACCCACGTCATGCCGGTCGCCATGGAGAACGCTGCGCCGGGGTTGCGCACCAGCGTCAGGGTCACCGTGTCGCCGATGATGGAGATCGGATCGCGGGGATCGATGTGGGCGACGGCGAGAACCTTGGTGATCAGGTCGAGCGCGAAGACCACGACGGCCACGCCCAGCAGCGCGATCAGCCGGCGTCCGGCCGGCGCGGGGGCGGCGTCGGGCCCCGGTGTTTCGGGGCTGGGGTCTTCGCGGGAGGCGTCGTCGGTCACCGTGCCATCATCCCTCACCCTGGCGAGACGACGGCCACCCCACCCTTCGTGGCTACCCTGGGTGACGTGCCAGTGCTGTCCAGATTCGCTCCCCCGAGGCCCCGCGCGCTCGCTGCTGCCCTCTCCTTGACCGCCGTCGTCGCCGGGTGCAGCAGTTCCCCGGACGCGGCGACCGACATCGGTTCCACGTCCACCGAGGTCACCGTGCCGGTGTCGGCGGTGACGACCGCGGTCCTCGACCCGGGTGCCGAGCCTCGCGACGTGATCCGGGTGACGCCGGCCCTGGACACGGTCCAGCACATCGACCTGACCACCAGTTCGCAGGTCTTCCAGCAGATCGGTGATCAGCCCCGCCAGGACTTCTCGTCTCCCGAGATCACGCTGCCGCTGACGGCGACGGTCACGCGGGCGGTGTCGAACGGAGATCCCAGCACCGTCGTGGATCTGACGTTGGGCGACGCGACTTCCCCCGACCGGGCCCTGATG